>JBDKGQ010000349.1:620-2907 GCA_039798145.1 Bacteroidota bacterium | reverse complement strand
AAACCAAGGTCTTTTAATAAATCGAGATAACGATATACAGTTCTTTCGGATGTATCTAAAAAGGATTCGATGCTTCGAACTGATTTAGCAGGTCGTGCTTTCAGGTAATTGATTAACTGAAAAAGCCTGTAAATTCTATTTTGATTGAACATAGTGAAAATAGTTTGTCAAATAAAGTCAAATCAATTGAAGTAGCCAAGTGTTTGACCTTATTTGGCAAAATCATTGTGTTAATTTGTCCAAATCTTAAAAACAACGAAAATGAAATTTAATTTAATGGTAGCTTTTCTTTTCTCAATTACTGCAACGGCAGTTTTTGGTCAAGAAATCAAGTATGTCGATCTAGCCACAGCAGAGCGTGGAGAATACACTTCTTATCTTGGAAGTGATGGTGCAGTTTACAAAGTAGGTGACCGAGTTAAAATTGGAGTGCCCTCATCCAATAAAACCTTTGCTTTTATTACTGAAGGTGATGGTATTCTGTTACCTATTACTAATTTACTTGCCTCTTCTAGCGGCACTGAAACGGAAATTAAACGAATCTTTGTCGTTGGTAATAAGCGTTCAGGTTATTCCGTATCATTCAGAACTAAAGGGATTACAGGATTATCCAATTATACCATCCAATTTGAAAACGCCTTATCGACAGGTGAAGTGAAAGGATTTGGATTGTCAAGTGATGATGCGTTGGCGCAATTAAAAAAGGCCAAGGATAAACTTGACCTCGGTTTAATTACCCAAGAAGAATACGACAAGCTTAAAGCTGAACTTACCAAGTACATTAAGTAATTAAATCCATACTTCCACCTGCATTAAACCTGCCTGTGGAAGTTGCTTTTCCCTTTTCAACCTGTACAATTACATCTACTTCATGGGCGTGTTCATTCACGCCTTTGAATTTTCCTTCCTTTGTGGTGTGATAAATGAAAATGAATGAGACCTCTGGATGCATTTTTCGTAAGCTATCAATGTCGTTCACATCCATTCCAGCTTTGGAAACACTGTCAATGAAAACGAAGTTGAAATCATTGAGGTTTTCAGGAACACGGTCTGTGATATACAGGTTTGAGTGATGTGCCTTAAGGCGTTCAATCTTTAACCTTTCCATGATTTGCAGCCAGGTAGTTTGCAAAGTCCAAACACATGGTTGATTTACCAGACTTAGGAAGTCCATAAACCATAGCTGTGAATCCCACACTTGGGTCACCAATGAGTTCTTTGTATCGGCCTTGCAGTCCTATTGTTTGAAAATCCATGGCGAGTAATTCACCCGAACTCACAATCATTCCATTGTCATCATCGAAACCGTTGAGGCTTTTTTTTTGAAACAAGTTTTCTCCGAGAATGCCCATTAATCCGTTAAGCTGTGCCTTGTTGATATTCAACATCGCAGAATCACCGTCATTGTAGTTTTTAAGCGTTTGGTAGGCTTCATTTAACTTATCGGCATACTTGTCCGATTTGGTGATCTTTCCTTGTTCAACCGCTTTTTTAATGCGATTAAACAACCGTTGAGACCTATCCTTAACATCTCGCTTTCCGTTAAGTGCGATATAGGATTTTAATAACGCAACAGAAAACATCCCTTCCTGGCTATGAGCAATTTCTAAATACCGCTTTAAGTTTTTGCTATCAATCTTGATTTCCGCCATGTCGCCCATTTTCTCATAACAAGAAATTAGTTGTTTTTGCATCATATCAATCTCTTTGGCATAAGGGGAGTCCTTTCCTATTCTGCGCTCTATAATTGCTTTTTGAAGACTGTGTAACAAGGTTAATATTTGTGCCTGACTTTTTACTTTTCCATGCATGGCAGCATAACGTTTGATAAACTGCACATCAGTGTCAATCAATTCCACATCTTCGCTATCGTATTCCTCTTTTTCAACTGCTGCTTTTTTAGGTGGCATTTTACGCGTTGCAGGTGTTGGCTTTGCAGTAGCAGCTTGGGGCGCTGTTTTTACAGTTTTGCTTGGCAATGATTTTGAAGCAGTCACAACTGAGCTTGGATTTTTATCCAAATACTCATTTAGCTTTTGAAAAAAAGCATCCACCACACGTTTGATGTTTTCGTTTGAATTGTAGGCAGCCCAATTATTTTGAGATGCCCCTTCAACAAGTTTATGCCCCTTGGAGAGGGCTTCGGGTAAATTATCCCAGTTAATGCTGGCGGCTTTTGAGAAGTAGTTGTTCGTATTTAGCATGGTTTAAAAATTTATAAGTTCGAGTTCTATTTCAAGGGCTAAAGCTTCGAGCTCTAACTCACTTGTATTGAATGTTTGTGTTG
>JBDKGQ010000349.1:0-596 GCA_039798145.1 Bacteroidota bacterium | reverse complement strand
CTCTATCCTGGGCACTTCTTCCTTCAACCTGCAATGCTGATTTTTTAGCTTGAATTTCTAATCTAAGCTCAGCCCATTTTGGTGAATTTTCATCGCCATTATAACTTTGCGATTGATTTAAAACAGCTTGTTTTTCCGCCTCGTATTGTGCCATTACAGGACTTAAATCACTAGATAGTGAATAACCTCTTGGCTTTAATAAAGTGCGTTCTGTTTTGCGAACCTTGCTCACATACTCCTTGAAATAATTGAGGTAGTAACGGTTTGAAAAGTATATGCCAAGTACCTGATAGGAACTTTCTATTTTACGTCCAATGGCAAGAATTTCTTTATCCTGTTGATCCGTTGAATTAAGTACAGCCTCAATATCTTCTTTGAGTTCTTTGGCCTTTTTAGATTGCTTGTTAATCACTTCTCCATCTTCTGCAACTTTCGGTGTTTCCACTAAGTAGTTTGAAGCTAACAGCGATGTATAGAAATATCGAATGGCTTCAATGGATTTTTCACGGTAAATTTTGTAGTCTCTAATGTCGCTTTGTACTTCTTTGAGCATTTCAATGGCTAGTCCGATTTTTTTATAATCGCGATTCAGCTGC
>JBDKGQ010000348.1:0-2521 GCA_039798145.1 Bacteroidota bacterium | reverse complement strand
CAAACGCAAAGAATTTATTAATTGGTTTCTTGCAGCTAAAAGAGAACAGACGCAATTAAAACGCTTAAGTATTATTGTTGAAATGGTTGCTAACGATACGTTTTTGTATTAGTAGTTTAGCGTTTGATGATTTTCCGACAATCACTTTTGTTCGATTTGTTTTGAAGTAAATATAATCCAGGAGCTAAATTGCTTAAGTCTATTGTGGTTGAATTATCTCCAAATACTTCAAATGCTTTAATTGACTTACTAGACAAATCAAGAATTTCAATAATTGAATTTTTATTTTCGGATAGGGTAACCGTTAGTTCGTTGTTAAATGGATTCGGAAAAACATTAAAAGTGCTCTTGCTAAATTGTTCAATTCCTGTGGTGATATTATTTACTAACCAAAATGTAGTATTCATGATTAGTTTTTTATGATTCCCATTTGCGCCTGTAATATATCCGTCATATAATGCATCATTCGGATCTCCTGTTCCGTCATCTGCAGGAGAACTATCTCCTAATGCAGCAACCTTTCCTAATCCATATCTTGAACGAACCATCATTGCGTTAGTATTTCCTGTTGTACTGCTACCATTTTTATAAATTACTCCTTTAACATTTGCATTAGCCGTTGGAGTAAGCGTCATAGTAGCACCATTGTTAAATTCAAGTGAAGTAACATTCCCAAAAGGACCATGTAATAAGGTGTCTGTTGCTAATGCTGCGATATTAGTACTAATCTGCGATACATCTACTGAGTCGAATTTAAATCCAAAAGCATTGTTCTGCACTGGGTTATTTAAAATAAAATCATTCCATATCATTTGTGAGTCGTAGTTGTCGCCATTACGATCACTATTAGCATGATCACAAATCATAAACAATCCACCACCATTCTGAACAAACTGCATCATCGCCGTTTTTTGAGCAGTGGTAAATAAAATATTGGGTTCACAAACTATAAAGACTTTGTAATTTGATAAGTCTTGCGCGTTGCTACTTTGACCGTATGTAATTTGACCATTATAAGGTAAACTCTCCACCGTATATCCCTTCTTCACACAATCAATTCCCCACGCAGATATTCCACCTCTCCAGGTAGTTTCAACGGAGGTGCTGGTGATAGTTGCTTGTAGTGGAGTAGGAATTCGTTGAGCATTTGATTCGGTTCCTCCAATCTGTGCAGGTCCATTAAAATATCCAATATTATTTGCATCGGCATCAATTACCCAATCCGCATTGCCCGCATTGGATGTTGTTGTATTTAAAAAAACGGTGATTACAACCAATACAATTTTTCTCATTTTGATCTTTGTCATATCCTGCAAATTTAAATAAATAATTACGCTTGTTTTGTTTAATTTGGCGCTTGAAATCATATTTCTATCATGAAGAATTTTACTGTTATCGGTTCAGGTCTTGTAGGATCATTGTTAAGCATCTATTTAGCAAAAAGAGGATATAATGTTACCGTTTATGAACGTCGCCCTGATTTAAGAAAAAACAGAATCAGCGCTGGCCGATCAATTAATCTTGCTTTAAGTGATAGAGGCTGGAGAGGGTTAGCAGGAGTAGGTATTGTAGATGAAATTAAAAAGGTAGCTATCCCGATGGCTGGCCGTATGATGCATAGCGTGAAAGGCGAATTGACCTATCAGGCGTATGGTAAAGATGGACAGGTAATCAATTCTGTTTCGCGTGGTGGATTAAATTGTGTGTTGATGGATCTTGCCGAAGAGCATGGAGTAAAGATTGTTTATAATCATCGTTGCTTGGATGTCAATTTAAAATCATGTTCAGCAAAGTTTGAAAATACAGAGACCAACGAAATTGTTGAAGTACACCCTGATCGTATATTTTCTACGGATGGTGCTTATTCTTCAGGTCGTTTACAATTTCAGTTAAGCACAGATATGTTTAATTATTCTCAAACATATTTAGAGCATGGGTATAAAGAATTAACTATTCCTCCAACTGCCGATGGTGAGTTTGCTTTGGATCCTGGTGCGTTGCATATATGGCCACGAAACTCATTTATGATTATTGCATTGCCGAACATGGATAAGAGTTTTACGTGTACTTTGTTTTATCCAATGAACGGATCAGAATCGTTTAAAGCAATCGATACCGAAGAAAAAATGATGAAGTTCTTCGAAGATAATTTTGCTGATTTGATTCCACTTGTTCCAACACTTAAGCAAGACTTCTTTAATAATCCATCTTCTTCGTTGGTAACAGTTCGTTGTTTCCCATGGCGCTTTCAGGATAAAGTCCTTATGCTTGGTGATGCAGCACATGCTATCGTTCCTTTCTACGGACAAGGAATGAATTGCGGATTTGAAGATTGTGTTGTGCTGAATGAATTAATGGAAAAGCATGGTGAAGATTGGGATAAGATTTTTGAAGAATTCCAAAACTTAAGAAAGCCAGATGCAGATGCTATTGCTGAATTAGCTTTAGCTAACTTCATTGAAATGCGTGATAGAGTAGGTAATCCTTCTTTCTTGTTGCAGAAGAAAATTGAGGCTTGGTT
>JBDKGQ010000347.1:0-3385 GCA_039798145.1 Bacteroidota bacterium | reverse complement strand
TCTGTAGCTGTTGGTGGTTCAGTTAACTTTACTGATCAATCTACAAACACTCCAACTTCTTGGAGCTGGACATTCGCTGGTGGTACTCCAGCAACTTCTACTTCTCAAAATCCTTCAGGAGTTGTTTATAATGCAGCAGGTACTTATGCTGTAACTTTAACTGCAACGAATGCGAATGGAAGCAATACATTAACTCAATCTACATATATCACTGTAACAGGAGGAACAACAACTTCATCTTGTGATACACTTTCTAACTTTGATTTAGCTACAATGACTCCTTCTATCAGCGGATCTGGTACTTGGGGATATGTATCTGGTCAGAATGATTATTTAGATGTTGCTAAGGCTGATAAATTTGCAATTGCAGGTGCTAACAGCACAATCGATGGAACATATATGGCTTTCGGAATCGGTTCATCAAGTGGAACAGGTCAGACTGCTACAGTAAAAGTTTGGAGCGATGCTGCTGGATTACCTTCTACTGTTTTAGGTACTGCAACAATTTCTTACGACTCAATCGCGGCTTATGCTGCATCAGGTGCTCAAATGTGGGTTGACTTTACACCAGACATTCCAGTTTCAGTTGGAAACGTTTATGTAGGAGTTGAATTTGGTTATACAGCAGGTGATACATTAGCTCTAATTCATAGCGCTGATGGAGAAGTAACTCCAGGAACTGCTTATGAATTATGGAGCGATGGAACATGGCATGCATACAGTGAAACACCTGCTTCTTGGGGCTTAAATGTTGCGCATTTAATCCGTCCTGTTATTTGTACTGGTGGAACATCATCAACTTCAACTTGTGATTCTATCACAAATTGGGATGCAACAGTAATGACTCCTTCTGTTTTAGGATCAGGAACATGGGGATATGTATCAGGTCATAATGATTATTTAGATGTTGCTAATGATTATTTAGATGTTGCTAAAGCAGATGCTTATACCGTAACAGGAACTGGTTTAACAGTTGACGGAACATATATCGCATTCGGCATTGGATCATCCAGCGGAACAGGTCAAACTGCAACTGTTAAAGTATGGAGTGATGCTGCTGGATTACCTTCTACCATGTTAGGATCAGCAACAATCAGCTATGATTCAATTGCTGCTTATGCTGCTTCAGGAGCTGAAATGTGGGTTGACTTTACACGTAGGTGTTGAATTTGGTTATACTCCTGGTGATACTTTAGCAATTGTACATTGTGCAGATGCTGAAATCGCAACAGGAACAGCATACGAATTATGGAGCGATGGAACATGGCATGCATACAGTGAGACTCCTGCATCTTGGGGAGTTAATGTTGCTCATTTGATTCGTCCTGTAGTATGTAGCAATTCAAGCGTTGGTATCGAAGAAAACACACTAGGTGCTGTTAACTTATTCCCTAATCCAACTCGTGGTGAATTAACAGTTGTTTTATCAGACGTAACTTCTGCTTCTGATATTTCATTCAGAATTTTCAACATGGTAGGTGCTGAAGTATTAACTACTTCTTTACCTTCTAATGGAAATGGTACTTACCATATGGATTTATCGCATTTATCTCAAGGATTATATTTCGTAGAGATCAACAATGCTACAACTAAAACAGTTCAAAAAATCCAGATTTTAAAGTAATCTGATTTTAAGTTTTTGATAAAAAGAGGGGTGTTAACGCATCCCTCTTTTTTTATTATTATGAGGAACTTTATTTTAACTTTGCATCGCTTATTATACATCCTCAATGAGACTTAGACTGCTTCTATTTTGTTTAGTTCCAATTTTAGCGTTTGGACAAACACATCGCTGTGTAACAGACAGTCTACATCGTTATAAGTTAAATACCGATGCTCAATATAAACAACAGTTTTTGAGTAATTCAAAATTGGCTGAAGCCTATCAATTAATGAAGGTAGCGACCAATGATACGTTGTATACGATTCCAGTTGTTGTACATGTTATCTATCATGCAGATAATGCAGCGGTAGAAAATATTTCTGATGAACAAGTGCAAAGTCAGCTGGATGTTTTAAATGAAGATTACAATATCAGCAATGAAAACATCTTAGATGTACCTGCTATTTGGCAAACACCGATACGAATGGAAATTACACCACAGGCATTACACGAACAGCTACGAATATCACGAATGCGTTCTCCATTTTTGATAACCGCATTTATAGTACTGTTGATGGAGGTAAGGATGCCTGGAACAGTATGTATTATTTAAACATCTGGGTATGTGAACTTGAAAATAATGTTCTTGGCTTTGCATCCTTTCCAGGAACAATTGCCAATAGTGATGGAGTGGTGATTAATTATAAAGCATTTGGAAGATTCAAAAATACCATTGCGCCTTACAACTACGGACGTACAGCCACACATGAAATAGGGCATTGGCTGAACCTATTACATATTTGGGGAGATGATAACGGAGCTTGCAGTAACGATGATGCAATTTCAGATACTCCCAAGCAAGCAAATTCCAATACAAGATGTCCTTCGTTTCCGAAGACAGATGCTTGCACGGATACAGCACCTGGCATTATGTACATGAATTATATGGATTATACCGATGATAAATGTATGAGCTTCTTTACGAATCGTCAGGTAGAGCGAATGAAATTAGCGTTAGCAACTTCCAGACATTCATTAGTAGCTTCTAACGGTTTAGCATCACCGAATATTAATCAAAAGGATATTTCGATAGATTCAATTGAGAATCCAGTTACTTATTCTGCTAATCGTTGCTTTCAACCCAAAGTTAAAATCAGAAATAACGGAAATGTTACCTGTTCGAACATTACGTTTAACTATGCGATTTCTGCTGGTATATCGAAGAACTTTTTATGGAATGATTCGATTCAAGCAGGGGAAACAAAATGGGTAGATTTAGATGAAATAGGAGGTGACCTAGGAAGTAATTTGTTTGAGGTTCGAATCGTTGATAATGATTACAATCATGTCAACAATTATAAAAGTTCATCATTCAGAATTAACAATTCATCTAATTTTAACTGCGCTATTTCATCATCGATTTCAATTTATCCGAATCCTGTGACCAATAGTGATGTATTAGCAATTAATACGAACTATACCGAAAGTCAAAAGGCGACAATAAAGATTTATTCGAATGATGGGAAATTGGTTTATTCAAATGAATTTAAATTTAATCCGCAAGACAAACTTGAATTAAGTAATCTAAATCTAAGTGCAGGATTATATCAGTTGGAATTCAATGGAGATATAAACCATGAGGTTAAAAAGTTTGTTGTAGTAAATAAGTAATTAAAAGACATGAGATTTATTGAGGAGCAACTTGTAATAAGTGCAGACGAGCAAATAAAAAATATCAGTAAAAAAGTTTTCGATGGAGAACGCATTTCAGATGAAGATGCA
>JBDKGQ010000346.1:0-2871 GCA_039798145.1 Bacteroidota bacterium | reverse complement strand
CTTGGGACTAAATCATAAACTCAGCGATTATTCACAGCTTACCAAAATGAGGCTTGCCACATTGGTCGTTTTTTCGGCAGCAATGGCATTCATGACGGCGCCCGGAGCAATCGATTTTGTTAAAATGGGATGGTTGGTTTTAGGAGGATTTTTAGTGACGGGTTCTGCCAATGGATTTAACCAAATCATGGAAAGGGAGTTGGATAAGTTAATGGACAGAACATTAACAAGACCCCTTCCTGCGGCAAGAATGTCGGTTACCGAATCAATAATCGTTTGTATAGTTACTGGATTAGCTGGTGTTTTTATTCTTGGGTATTTCATGAATTTGCTATGTGCGATTCTAGGTCTACTAGCAATTCTACTCTATACAGTTGCCTATACACCGCTAAAACGAAAAACGCCATTTGCAGTTTTTGTGGGAGCTATTCCGGGTGCGCTATTCCGGGTGCTATCCCTCCATTGTTAGGTTGGGTAGCTGCTACAGGAAACATTAATTCGGTTGGATTGTTATTATTTACGATTCAGTTTTTATGGCAGTTTCCACACTTTTGGGCTATTGCTTGGGTGTTGGATGATGATTATAAAAAAGCTGGATTTAACTTACTTCCTACAGGAAAAAGAGATAAAGGATCTGCGATGCAAGCCGTTTATTATACAATCAGTTTACTTCCAGTTGCTGTAATGCCATTGGTATTTAATGTCTCTGGATGGGTATCAATGATTTTAATAGTTGCGGTAACATTTTATTTTCTTTTTCAGGCTATTCAGCTTTATAAAGAATGTTCAGTTGAAGCAGCTCGAAAATTAATGTACGGATCATTCTTCTATCTTCCTGTGGTTCAAATAGCAATGGTAATTGACAAAATAGGATAAACTATGGAAAATACAATCACACAAAACACAAACGAAACAGAACCAATGATTCCTACCCAGAAAATTCTATTATGGATAGGATTAGCAGGTATCATTATGTTTTTTGCTGCTTTAATGTCGGGCTATATTGTACGACAAGCAGAGGGTAATTGGCTGGTATTTGAAATACCTTCTATGTTTTATGTTTCAACGGTAGTCATACTTTTAAGTAGCCTTACCTTTGAAATTGCGAAGAAAGCAATCAAAAAAGATGATTTTAAAAAGACGTATCAGTTTTTAACCTATACACTTGCGTTAGGACTGGTTTTCGTCATTTGCCAGTTCATGGGTTGGAATCAGTTAGTAGCAAACAACATCCATTTTTCAGGTGGAAATCCATCGGAATCATTCTTTTATGCTATGTCGGGTTTGCACCTTGCCCACTTATCATTTGGAGTAATAAGCATGTTGGTTACAACCTATAAAGCAAAAAAGAACCGCTATTCTGCTAAAAATCACCTCGGAATTTCACTTTGTGCCATATATTGGCACTTTTTAGATTTTCTTTGGTTGATTTTATTTGTATTTTTGGCGCTCTTTAGATAAAATTTAGATAATCTTTAAAACACTCTAACTACCGTATGGCTGCAGAAGCTACACTTAACAACGAAAACTCTAACTCCAAACCTTGGGGTGGAGGAGTCTCTCCATTTGGAATCAGCTGGGGAAAAATGATGATGTGGTTCTTCCTTGTGTCGGATGCATTTACATTCTCTAGTTTAATTATTGCGTATGGTGCATTTCGTCACCGTCATACTCAGGTATGGCCTACAGCGAATGACGTATTTACGCATTTCCCGTTTGTTCACGAACACTTACCATTAGCGTATGTAGGTTTAATGAAACAATGGTATTAGCCGTTGATGCAGGACATAGAAGAGATAATAGAAGCGTTGCTATATGGATGGGATTAACAATCATTGGTGGATTTATGTTCGTAGGTTCTCAGGCTTGGGAGTGGTATAATTTCATCACAGGAACGCCTAAAGGTGCATTAATTACTAACATGGGTGAAGTTTATCGTTTCCCAGAAAATGCTCCTAGTTTACACGGTGGTGCTCATGGTCATACTGCAATTCCTGATTGGGCATTAATTTCTCCAGATCATAAAGTGATTTCTGATAAGGCAGAAGTAGAAAGAATTAAATCGATTTCTAAACCTATAAAAGGTGCTAACCTGGTTAATAACGAATACGGACATCCGCTGTTTGCAGATTTCTTCTTCTTCATTACTGGTTTCCACGGATTCCACGTATTTAGTGGGGTTGTAATTAATCTAATTATTTTCTTTAATGTGTTAAGTGGGGTTTATTCACGTCGTGGACATTACGAGCACATTGAGAAAACAGGACTTTATTGGCACTTTGTCGATTTAGTTTGGGTATTCGTATTTACCTTCTTCTACCTTGTTTAATCATTTATTATCCAAAAAAAGAAATTAGTCATGAGCGAACATCATAATCACGAAATGCACGGATATTATACCGGCGATATACATAATCAATTTGTTCCTGAGCATTACGATCCTAAAAATCGTTCTGTAATCTGGAGAACATTCTGGATTTTATTAGTTATTACAATTGCTGAAGTAGCAATAGCATTTACAAGTCTTTCAAAAGAATTGTTGATGTTTATTTTCATCACACTTACAGTTGTAAAAGCATATTTCATTGTTGCTTTCTTTATGCACTTGAAGCATGAGAAATTATCATTGGCATATTGCATATTGCTTCCATTTATCCTTATCGTTTATCTAATTGCAATGTCGTTGACAGAAGCAAATTACTTAAACCTTTGGGATTTGATCTTTAAATAAGAGTGAAAAAATTCTGGATTTTATTTGGTTTATTGGCAGTTCCTTCCATCGCATATTTATATCTGCAAACAGGGAAAAACAACTTTAAACCACTAGAAATTTTAGGTCCAATAGAAATACAATCAAAAACCGTTGATGGG
>JBDKGQ010000345.1:0-2537 GCA_039798145.1 Bacteroidota bacterium | reverse complement strand
AAGTGCAGAGCCTGAAGTTGTTAAAGATCAGATTGTCGATTTATTAGGTTGTGAGCGCGAAGAAATCATCCCAGCATCTGGTAAAACAGGAATGGGAGTACTTGATATTTTAAGAGCTATCATCGAGCGTGTTCCTGCTCCTAAAGGAAATCCGAATGCACCTCTTAAAGCCTTAATCTTCGATTCAGTTTTTAATAGCTTCCGAGGAATTATTGCTTACTATAAAGTTATCGACGGAGAGATTCGTAAAAACGATCACGTAAAGTTCGTGGCTACAAAGAGCGATTATAAAGCAGATGAAATCGGTATTTTGAAGTTAGATAAATCACCTCGCGATGTTGTAAAAACAGGTGATGTAGGATATATCATCTCAGGAATTAAAGAAGCGAAAGAAGTAAAAGTTGGAGATACTATCACGACTGTTAGCAATCCTTGTATAGAGGCGGTTGCAGGTTTTGAAGATGTAAAGCCGATGGTTTTCGCAGGTATTTACCCTGTTGATACAGAAGATTACGAAGAGTTAAGAGCAAGTATTGAGAAGCTTCAATTAAATGATGCATCGTTGGTTTTCGAACCTGAATCATCTGCAGCATTAGGCTTTGGATTCCGTTGCGGATTCTTAGGTATGTTGCACATGGAAATTATCCAGGAGCGTTTAGAGCGTGAGTTCAACATGACGGTAATCACAACGGTTCCCAACGTATCATATCATGCTTATCTTTCTAACGGAACTGATTACGTAGTAAACAATCCTAGCGACTTCCCAGATCCAAGCAGAATGGATCGCATTGAAGAACCTTATATCAAAGCAACGATCATCACGAAGTCGGAGTTTATCGGACCAATTATGTCGCTTTGTATTAATAAACGTGGTATCATCAAAAATCAGAGTTACTTAACTACCGATCGTGTGGAGTTGATTTTTGAAATGCCAATGGCAGAAATTGTATTTGACTTTTACGATAAATTAAAATCCATTTCTAAAGGATATGCATCATTCGATTATCATCAGATCGGTTATCAGTCGAGTGATTTAGTTCGTATCGATATCAAATTAAACGGAGAACCAGTAGACGCTTTATCGGCATTGATTCACCGTGATAATGCTTTTTCATTCGGTAAAAAGATTTGCGAAAAATTAAAAGAGCTCATTACTCGTCAGCAATTTGAGATTGCTATTCAAGCTGCCATCGGAGCAAAGATTATCGCTCGTGAAACCATCAAAGCATTACGAAAAGACGTTACTGCAAAATGTTATGGTGGTGATATTTCTCGTAAGCGTAAATTATTAGAGAAGCAAAAAGAAGGAAAGAAACGTATGCGTCAGGTGGGCAGTGTAGAGATTCCGCAGCAAGCCTTTCTTTCTCGCAGTATTGAAACTGGATTAGGTGCAGCAGGTGACCTCCCTATATCCCTCCAAAGGAGGGACTTTAAATCGTTCCTCTCCTTCGGAGAGGCTAGGAGAGGTAAAATCTTGCAGCGTTGGTTTTAACATAACGTCCAACATCAACAACGCTTATTCGAACCTGTAATAGTATAACGCTTTTTTGTATTTTTACGATTCACGCGTTACCAAATGAAAAAGACTCTACTTCTACTCTTACTATGTTTACTATTTCAGCAAACCAATGCACAAACATTTATTGGTGGCGGCGGACCAATACCTGATAATCAAACTCCGATATTTTTTCCTCTAACGGTAACGGGTGTCCCCCAAACAGCTTTAAGTAGTAATTTCGGAATTGAATCTGTTTGTTTAGATATCACTCATGGTTATGTGGGCGATTTAAATATTTTCTTAATTGCTCCTGATAATACTTACATAGAACTCACAACGGGCAATGGTGGTGGCGGACAGAACTATTTTAATACTTGCTTAACAGATTTATCACCTAATTTAATTTCTGCCGGTTCGGCACCTTTCACCGGAAGTTTTCGTCCTGAGAGTCCGCTGTATGTTGTAAACAACGGTTTAAATCCAAACGGACAATGGCAACTATATATACTCGATTCTTATCCGCAAGATGCTGGTATTTTAAATAGCTGGTCAATCACATTTGGACCGAATACCGGACAACCATTTCCTTTTACTTCGAGCAACCTGCCAATCGTAAAAATTAATACGATGGGAAATTCCATTGTAGATGAACCTAAGGTAATGGCCAATATGCAAATCATCGATAACGGTGCGGGTATACGTAATTATATTACCGATACTGTTTATACGTATGATGGTCATATCGGCATTGAAGTGCGCGGATCATCCTCACAAACATTTCCAAAAAAATCATTTGGCTTTGAAACCTGGGATTCAGCAGGGGTTGAAATAGATACATCAATATTAGGATTTCCAAAGGAGAGCGACTGGATTTTAAATGCGAATTACACCGATAAATCGTTCTTGAGAAATGTAACGCCTTATCATTTGTTTAATCAGATGGGACGCTATGCATCGAGAACAAAGTATGTAGAAGTATTTATTAATAATGTGTATGCAGGTTTGTATGTGTTTATGGAGAAAGTAAAAAGAGATAATA
>JBDKGQ010000344.1:0-3679 GCA_039798145.1 Bacteroidota bacterium | reverse complement strand
TGTGGATTTGGAATTGCATCAAACTTTGTAGTAATTGTGTTTGTAGTAAAGTTTGCAGCCCAAGTAGGAACGAATCCTGGTAATGAAGTGTGAGTAGTGTTTAAGTCAGTTGTATAGAACTGAGCTGTATCAGTAGATGCGAAAGCCGTTACTCCGTTTTTATCTAAAGCGAAATCTTTAGTCATACCAACAAACGCATTACACTTAACTTTTAAACTGTTTGTACCGTTACCACCTGTATTAGCCCAGTTATGGTATGCTTCAAAACCACCTGTTCTTGTTCCAACTGACTTAATTAAATTTAAACCATAACGGAAGTTTGCGAAAATTGAATTGTAGATTTCACCTTCAGTTAATTCTTTTGCTTCGATAGCAGCTAAACCTGAGTTATCAGATGATAAAGTTGTTTTAGCATTACCAATCATTGTTGCATTATAAATAACAGGATGTGAACGTGGAGTAATGTTAGATTTCTGATCATCAGCATCCATTTCAAAACCGTTATCAGCATCAGCACTAGCAGTAGTATCTGCTGCTTTAATACCAAAAATAAATTGAGATTTACCTGAATAAGCATCATCCCAGTCGAACATATCATCATTACCAAATAATGTAGCATAGTTCTTTACGTTTACTGTACCACCCCAGAATTCCATAGCGTCATCAGCGCAAGAAACGATCTCAATATGATCGATTGTTGTTCCACGACCTACTGAACCTAATGATAATCCATTTAACTCACCACCTAATACTAAGATAGCTCCAGAGTGACGGATTGAAATATAAGTTAAGATTCCTGAGTTATCGTTATCATCAAATGTTTCTCCAGCTGTTAAATCAGCACCGAACTGATCACGGTAATTTGTTGAGTTGAAACCCTCGAAAGTTCCTAAACCATCAGCAACACAAATTTTACCAGCTACACCAACAGCAAAAGGTCCGTTCTGAGCAAGCTTTAAGTTATTTGTTGCTTTACCCGCGATACAGATACCACCCCACTTACCTTTGTTTGATAATGCATAAGTTCCGTCCATTGGATCTGCTTCAGCTGTAAATACTACTTGACAGTTTTCAGTTCCGTTAGCGAAAATTTTACCACCTCTTGATACAGTTAATGCAGTTGCAGAGTCAGCAGTAGAATAAGAACGAGCCTTAACAACAACACCTGGGTTGATTGTTAACGACTTTCCACTAGGTACATAAATCTTCTTATCCAAGATGTACAATTTAGAACAATCAAGGATTGTGTTTGTAGCTGTTAATTCTCCGTCAGTAGTTCCACCAACAGCAGCTAACGATGATAATAATACTGTAGGACGTGATGATACGCAAACGATGTTGTTGCCAATGCAAATACAGCTGATGCTGCTAATGCAATTCTTGTAACTAATTTTTTCATTGGGTTTATAAATTTGGTTTTTAATTTTCCTGACCCAAAAGTAGATGCCCAACAAAAACTTAACTGAAAAAATAACTTATGAAATCTTTAACATTATTGCACTTTAATGTTAAGCAAATGCCATTCTGAAAACCTTCCCTTAACATTAAAATAAAAGAGGCCCCGCAGGACCTCTTTCTAATGATTTTTTTATTTAATCTTTAACGCATCGAACGCTAAATCCATAGCCGTTTTCACTGTGCGATCGCAGTATATTGGTCTTCTTATAATCCATATAGCGATATAAAAGTTCGTTACTTGTAGCATCTGTTGTAGCTGTCCACCAAAAACCTGTATGCAAAAGGCCTGGATCACCAAAAATACCGTTTGGCAAACGACAACTTCCTGCGCTTGCAGAAAAACCAGATTCATTTGTAGGCCATAAATCTAAATAGCGAACCCATCCTTTTGAACCTTCAATTTTTAATTTTTGTGCCTCATCACTTCCTCTCCATCCAAATGAGTTAGCTGTTGCAGCCGACATTCCCTGAGATTGTTCTAAAGCCTTCCACTCTTCATCAGTAGCGATATGCCATCCCTGAGGCGCTAATCCTTTAGGGCTTAACACAGCATATGAATTATACAACAATCCTGGTGCTGTAGATAGATTATTATACAAGCAGTAAGCAGGTAATGAATCTTTCCAGCTAAGATCTGTTTGTCCATTCGTAATTGCTGTTCCGTCATTAAAAGTTTTCACTTTTAAATTCTCTGACATCCACCATTTACCATTTATCTTAACCGTTTTATAAACATTGCCTTCAATATCGGTAACAGTTCCTGTTTCGTTAACAACTGCAGGTGTTACTTCATCATCATCACAAGCAGTAAATCCAATGGTGATCACAAACAGAAGCAGGAATAAATAGAAATATTTTTTAAAGTAATTCATAAACGTTGTTTCCATTTTTAATTTTTAATGATGACCTGCGATTGAACTTCTTCGTTAGAAACATTTTTAAAATATAGATTCCACTAACTAAATTGTTAAGCGAAATGTTTTTTGTCCAAACACCTTCTGAAATGTTTTCTGAAAAGTTCATCATCTCTTTTCCGAATGAGTTCATCAAAACAAATTGTGTTTCACCAATATTTTTTACTCCATCAAGATTGATATTGATTTCACTATTTGTAGGATTTGGGAATACCGTCATAACACGATTACCGGTATTGATAGCTGGACAAACGAAAGCGATATCACGATCGTTGCAATAGCCAGGATAACAACACATTTCTGGAACAGAATAGTTCGCATCTGCATCGTAGTTACACGCTAATGGATCCATACAACCTAATCTTACTAATGTTAAACACTTCGTAGAATCACTACAAGCATTTTGTGCATTGTACTCGATATAATTTGGATCTAAACATCCGCATTGCGGCGGGTATTTTAATATTGGTAATGATTTGAAAATTTCATTTTGTATGGTAGTATCATTTCCTGCAGCAACATAGTTTATTGTTGCACCAGTACTATCAATAACTGTAATGTTTAACTCGAATTCTAACTGCCCTGCTGTAGTAAACTGTCCAATTAAAACATTGTTGTTTGCTCCTTGTCCTGCTAAACCACCATTATACTGAAGTGTTGCATTTGGTGTAATAAAAGCTGCTGCAGTATCACTTCCAAAAATAGTGGAGTCGTTTAATGAACCAATAGCAGGCATATCACCACCAACCAAATAATTAGTAGCTAACACCGGAGATAAAATTAAACCGTCTTGTGTTGTTAAAGGAATACCTACTCCAGCATCAACATTGTTTAATAAATTCTGATCATTATTTGCACCACCTACAATAGTACCGTCGGTATCTTCTGCTTTTAATATTCCATGATGCTTATTAGTAGCAGCACCAATACTTATCCACGTATCTAATCCAACTGTACTGATTGCTAAATCATTCTTGTTGATTTTAAATCCGTAGGTACCACCATTCGAACTATTCAATGTATCGTTATTAAAAAATGGCTGCGTACTTTTAATTTTTAATAAGTGTAATGAATCAGCAAAGACACGTGAAATCTTACTTCCACTTGCTAAATCAACATACACGCGATAAGTGATTGCACCTTGCTGTAGTTGACCACCATCAGTATTTGCGATATCGAACGCATCTGCTTCGTAGTATTTTTCTACTATCACATTTTGAATTTGCGCCTGTGTGTTTAATCCAATAAACAAAAACAGAACTATTAGTTTAATTATCGTTTTCATTGTATTATATCTTATAAGAAAC
>JBDKGQ010000343.1:0-3072 GCA_039798145.1 Bacteroidota bacterium | reverse complement strand
GCGCTGGTTTCTAACGTGAAGGGTTTACGTAAAATATTTACAGGTCAAGAAAAGGCAAGTGATTCGGTTCAAGGTCCTATTGGAATTGCACAGATTTACGGTGCGACATGGGAGTGGCCAAAGTTCTGGGCTATAACTGGATTGTTATCAATGGTTTTAGCCTTTATGAATATACTTCCTATTCCTGCGTTGGATGGTGGACATGTTGTTTTCTTAACGATTGAAAGCATTACACGAAAGAAATTTAGCGATAAGTTTATGGAGCGTGCGCAGATTATCGGCATGGTGATATTATTATCGCTCATGGTATTTTCTGTTGCCAACGATATCTGGAAACATATTTATTATCGCTCATGGTATTTTCTGTTGCCAACGATATCTGGAAACATATTTTGAACTAATCATTTTAGATTTAATAAATGCGTAAAATAATCCTTCTAGTTTTATTGGTATTAGTTGTTGCTATTACCAATGCACAGGATTCTGCCTCTACTAAAATTCTTTTAGTTCCTTTTAATCCTTATATGTATTTGAGCGATATCGAACAGGATATTATTCAAAATACAAAAATGACACCCGATGAGTACAGGGCTTATTTTCGCCGTACACTCGATTTAAAACTACAAGGAGAGTTAAAATCGTATAGGCCAACCGTTAGTTTAATGGGTGATCAGGAGGGCGAGGATAAAAAAGAGCTCAAAGTATTTTACGGACAGGCTGGTTATAGCTATATAGAGCCTGTAGGAAAGGGCCTTGGGAAAGTAACTGATAAGAAAAAGAGTCTTTTTGAAAAGAAAACAGCAGAAGATAAAGCCCCATTGTATATTACTACTCGTGGTGATGATAAATTCATGAATGCAGCGATTAGCGATAAGAAGTACTTCAGCGAATTAATGACAACTAATAATTGTAATTATTTGGTCTCTATTAATCAGTTGGAGTTTAAAACCAATTACAGTTCATGTATTGATTTATCTCGTAAGCTGTATAGAAGAGAGGTAATCGTACATTATTCTATTTGGGATCTGAATGCAAAACTCATAGGTGGTAATTTCTTAGTTGTTTACTTTCCTTCGGATGTAAATAAGCCTCAAGAAATAGCTGATAAGACGTTTAAATCGATTTCTGAGACACTTTTAACCCAATTAAAAGAGGCTATTGGTAACTAAAACCCCTAAAAACCCCCTTAAAAATCAAGGTAATTAACAAATAAACCCACTTATAAACAATTACTTGTTGGTTTTTAAAATGATTTTTTTGGGCATTTAAATAATTTACCTATAAATTTGGCCAACCTTAAACATAAAAAACAAATGAAAAAAGGATTACTTATCGTTGCAATGATGATCGGTGTTACCGCATCTGCACAAGACATGAACTCAAAAAAAGGAACACCAATCCTTCCTGAATCTGGCGATTGGAGCATCGGAATCGGCGCTAACTCATCTTTAAACTACTTCGGTAATTTATTGAACGGAAACACTGACAACAGTGCAATGTCATTTGACTGGACAAACGGTAACGAAAACGTTATCACTGGTAAAATGATGAAAGATGCGAACACAGCATACCGTGCTAAAGTTCGTTTAGGTTTCGGTTCTACAACTGCTGACAACCAATCAGTAGATTTAGACGGAGACGGAGTAGCTGATATCGATTCAGTTGAAATTAAAAATGGTGGATCTAACATCAACTTAGGTGCTGGTATCCAAATGTATCGTGGTAAAGGTCGCGTTCGTGGTTTCTACGGAGCTGAAGCTAACATCGGTTTAGGTTCTGCTAAAGAAACTTGGACAGCTACTACTGACTTAAGCGTAGAAGCTAAAGCTGGTTCTACTTTCAACTTAGGAATCCGTGGTTTCATCGGAGTTGAATATTTCTTCGCTCCTAAGATGTCATTAAGCGGTGAATTCGGTTGGGGATTAGGTTTATCATCAACAGGTGCATCTGAAACTACAGTTACATTTGCTGGTTCAACTACTACAACTAAAGGTGGTAAGTCATCTTCATTCGGTTTAGATACTGACAATGCTGGTGCAGCTATCAACTTAAACTTCTATTTCTAAGAAATATAAAAGTTAAGCACTTTGGAAAGGCCCTGTTTTTACAGGGCCTTTTCTTTTTTGTATAAACCCTTTTTATCCTACTTATTTTTTGGTTTCTTTGTAGTAAACAGAACCCCTATTTTGTGTCTGAAAGTTTCGAAATAAAATTACCCCAGTTTGTAGGTCCTTTCGACTTACTCCTGTTCTTCATTGAACGTGATGAGTTAGATATTCATGATATTCCTATTGCTACCATTACGAATGATTTCATGGACTATATGCATCAGATGCAAGCCATGAATATTGAATTAGCAAGCGAGTTTATTTTAGTGGCGGCAACATTAATGCGTATCAAAGCAAAATTGTTATTGCCCCGCTACGAAAAAGATGACCAAGGAAATGAAATTGATCCACGTCAGGATTTAGTTCGTCAGTTGTTAGACTATAAGCAGTTTAAAGCAGCATCGGAAGATTTACGCATGATGGAAGACGAACGCATGATGCGTTTTGCAAGAGGGAATGTACAACATGAATTATCGAAACTTGCAACTACCACTGAAACGGGATATGCTGGCGAGTTAAATCAGCTAACTCTTTATAAGTTAATCGCCACCTTCGAAAAAGTAATGGCTCGTTTCGAAGACACGCAAAATAGAGTCATTCATACTGTATTACAGTCGCCCTACACCATCGACAATCAAAAAGAGTATATACGTAACCGTTTGAGTCAAAAACCTCAGCAGAACTTCGCAGTCAAAAACCTCAGCAGAACTTCGCAGATCTATTCGACGAGTGCGTTAGTAAGCTGCATGCAGTGTATACTTTCTTAGCCTTGCTAGAATTATTACAAAATAGAGTGTTTCTTATTTTCTTGAATGAAGGCTTTAACAACTTTGTAGTCTGCACTCCTGAAGCAGCACCTCAACAACCAGCAACAGAAGATAATGCTGAATGAACATCGTAAAATCCTAAAGCAGTTTTCAGCAGGAAGAATTATCCTTCCTATATTGCTTGGATTAGGCGTTGC
>JBDKGQ010000342.1:0-2646 GCA_039798145.1 Bacteroidota bacterium | reverse complement strand
TGGTGAATCAATTACCAATTGTCAATGCGGGAACAGACACGAGTATTAATAACGGTAATTCATTACAGTTAGGAGGCAATCCAACGGCAACAGGACTTGGTCCATTTACTTATCTATGGATACCTGGAATAAACCTAAATGATTCATTAATGAGTAATCCGACATTGCTACCTGATAGTACAGGTTATTACTATGTAACAACAACTGATGGGAATGGTTGTACAAATCGCGATTCAATTTTAGTAACAGTTACTAACCTACAAGGGTTAAACAACCATGAAATTATTTCAACGATTAGTTTAAATCCTAATCCTGCAAACAATTCAATCAATATTAAAATCAATTCAGAAACAACGGGCGGATTTGAGATAAGTGTATTTAATGCCAGTGGTCAGTTAATGTTAGCCCTCATAGAGGAGAAATCATTAATTCAACTTGAGAAAAATATCAATATTGAAACATGGGATTCAGGAGTTTATTATCTTCAAGTGAAGAACAACAATTGGAATAAAACTATACGATTTATTAAAGTCGAATAGCAATTACCCTTGCACCACTGATTTTATCTTACTAATATAATTACTCAATATTGTTTCCTTGTTATAATCATATAATTACTCAATATTGTTTCCTTGTTATAATCGCGCTTAACCATATTGATTAAATCATGGTTAGGAATAAAATTACGATTAGAAACAAGCTGTGAGGCTTTTTTAAAAGCACTGATTACTTCTTCGTTTGTTTTAGCTTGTAAAGAGTACTCGTAAGGCGATGTCATTATCACTTCACATCCAAAGCTCATTGCTTCAATGACAGAAACCGGAAAACCTTCATGCTCTGCCAATCGGAAAAATATAGGTGTTTCACGTAAGTGTTTTTGAAAAATATCATTCGATACCCAACCAAAAGATTTAATATTAGCAGGTAATTCCACTTCAGGATTAACTACACCAAATAATTTAAACTCGATATCAGGATTAGCTTCTGCAACTGCTTTAAATTGATGGATACCATAAAAAGACTGGCGCTTATCAGCAATGTATGTCATGGCAGAAATACCATTATATTTTTCGATTGCAACTTTCTCTGCAACTTTCTCCTCTGCAAACTTAAAAGGCAAATGTTGTGGTTGTAAATTGATTGAAGTTAGTTCATCAAACAACCATGGTGAATCAACAAAGTGAATAGCATGATCGATGTAATCCCTCTTAATGGTACCATTTTTAAAACGGTCCATAGCTAATAGAGAGTCTGTTCCCTGCCATTGCATTACTAATTTCTTATTCAGCTTTCGTACGGCATTTAATGATCCACTATTATCAGTTACACCATTCATAGAGATAACAAGATCTGCGAATGGCAATAGCGCTAAAAATTTTAATTGTTGAACTTTCGAATTATACGTGTCACAAAAAACAAATCTAATAGAAGCATCAAACGAATTTAAATCATCTGTAAGTCGTTTGCTGAACAAAGGCAATCCATTGATAAGTACAAGCATTATTTATAATGTAAATGACAATCTTTAAATAGTGTTCTTAAGAACTATCCCATTTTCAAATTGTCAAATTCTCAAATTACTCAAGCAAATTACTCCTTCACCAATTTAATTGCTCCAACAGAACCATCCACAAGATTCAAATAATAAATCCCTTTAGGAAATTCTGTTAGATCAACTTTAAAGTCATTGCTATTAATCACCCCTTCACTCATCCTTTTTCCTTCAACATTTGTGATGATATAACTCTTATCGATACTCAAATTTAACTGAATTGAAACCACATCTTTTGTTGGGTTAGGAAAAACAACGGCTTGATTTTTCTCTTGATTATTTAATCCAGTAGTCGTTTGAGAATTAAACAATGCTGTAACTTCTGCTTGAGTTAATGAACGATTCCAAATTCCGATATCATCAAAAACACCAGTATAATAATTTCCACTTGGACCACGACCAATCCATAAAGGCTGATTTACAGCAGTAGTTCCAGTAGCTGTGAAAGTTGTACTATCCATCAATACTCCATCACGATATAATTTCATTTTCGTATTTGAATAGGTTCCTACTAAATGCATCCACGCTCCAATTGTATCTGTACAGTTTAACCATGTCCATGGCGACTGTTGCTTACACGCTCCAAACTGAACACCATTATTTCCTTGAATATTGGTAATAAAATTTGTTGCTGTTGTATTTCCCGACATAATAACCACTCCTGAAGAAGACTGAACACTTTTCTTTACCCATACCGAAATAGTATACCCACCTGTTTGCGAAAATGTAAATGAGGGAGTCAACAATTGCATCCATTGCGTTCCTAAACCATCAACATAAGCAGCTGCGTTTACATTTCCAAAACGATCAGGAACGAAGCTAGCACCATAATTAGCCAAAGTATTTAACGATGCGTTATTCGCATTAGCACCAGTACCATTGAAATTATACCATGCAAGTAAACCGGTAGTTGGTACATACGATGGAACTTGTGCAAATAAAATATTAGATGCAAATATGGCGATTAGCGTTAGTAATTGTTTTTTCATTGTAACAGATTTTAGTTTATAAAAATAAAAAAAATAATTTGAATAAGGTACATGTAGTTATTTTTCAATTATGATATCGTATTTAGCCAATAGTCCAACTAAACC
>JBDKGQ010000341.1:0-2735 GCA_039798145.1 Bacteroidota bacterium | reverse complement strand
CCGCTCTTGAGTCATCAATCGATTTACTCTCAGCCAGTGCTGATTTCTTCAATAACATCAAACCACTTGATGCCAATAACGATTTTAAAATAAATTGTCGTCTTTGCATATTTTTATCTTTCTGATACAGTTATTTCATCACAGAAAATATAAGCTTCACCTCCAGCACCTAAATGCCATGATGGTAATTGTCCGAAGTTATAAGCTTTTACTTTCATGTATTTTGCCTTTTGTGGAGTAAATACTAATTGCGGATGCGCAACTTGTGCTGTATAATCTTTAGGGTCGACTTTTACATCCATCGTTCCAGCTAACGTCCACGTAGTGCCGTCGTTTGACAATTCCACTTCAAACTTAGTAGGCATTAAAATCCAAGCTCTCGTTTCTTGTAAGAAACCTGGTATCACACGTCCGATTGTTTCTTCTTTATCAAATGTAAATACCACTTCCATATTCTGACCTTGGTAACCATGCCAATCGCCTTTGCGCCATTCAACGCTTCCGTTAACACCATCAATTAAACTCTGCGGACCTTCAGCAGCATATTGACGACCAGGTGTACTGATTAGTTTAACCTGCCAGTTTGGATGTGGAAGTTTATTAAAGAAACCTGTTGCTCGTCCGCTTTTTACATTCATAGAATAAGAATAAGCAGTGACTGATGAAGTGTAATAAATATAAAATGGCTTAGTATACTCAAGTGCATAAATTGAATCATTATTTAACCAATAACGCATAGGCAACGAATCAGGATTATAAAGAGTCACTAATAGACTATCTGCATAATTTCTTTTATTCGTAATTATAAAAGGCGCATTAATAAATCCTGCAGGAAGTAATCTACCAGAAAGTTCTGGGTTTGCACCACGACCTTTATTAGGATAGTCCTTCATAACCGCCTCGAGATAACATCCATTTTTTATTCTATCGTAAGAAATTAAATTGTTATCGTAAACAGCTCCGTTATAGCGAAGTGATTCTATATAAAAGGACTTAGGATTTTGTTTTTTAGCAGTAATATCTATCTTCTTACCATTTTCTAAATTAATAATTGCATGATCGAATAAAGGAGTTCCGATTGCATATTGCGTACTTCCTGGTGTTACAGGGTAAAGTCCTAGTGCACTCCAAACATACCAAGCCGACATTTGTCCGCAGTCTTCATTACCGGGTAAACCATCAAATGTTGTATTGTATAAACTATCTACTACACGATGGACAATCTCCTGTGTTTTCCATGGTTTCCCAATGTAGTTGTATAAATATGCCATATGATGACTTGGCTCATTACCGTGCGCATATTGTCCGATTAATCCAGTGATATCAGCTTGCTGACGCCCAGTGGTAGATGTTGGCGCATTGAATAAACCGTCTAGTTTTTTATCAAACAAATTTGCACCTCCCATCATATCAATCATACCTGGAATGGAACAAAGAAAGAATACTGATAACTGTTTGCTTCAGTATAATGATTATTTACTTCAAGCGGATCAAAAGGAGACAACCAATTTCCATTACGACGAGGACGCATAAATCCTGTAGAAGGATCATATAAATTACGATATGAATATGCAAGTCGATTATAATACAAAGCCTCATCATTCTTTCCTAAATGCTTTGCAATCTGTGCAACGCACCACGCGTCATAAGCATACTCCAATGTTTTTGAAACTGATTCTGACTCATCATCAATTTGCAAATAATTATTCGCGTTAAAAGCTGGCAATCCTAAGTGATTCCATGTTGCACTTTTCTTTGCCGCTTCAAATGCTAATGGGATATTAAATCCTGTGATGTCTTTTGCTAAGGCATCAGCAATTACAGACACAGAATGATAACCTATCATACAATCTGTTTCATTCGCTCCTAATTCCCATACTGGCAAACGCCCACCTTGCTCATATTGTGCTAAAAATGTTTTTATAAAATCCAGCGAACGTTTCTTATCAATTAAAGCATACATTGGGTGTGCTGCTCTGAAAGTATCCCATAAACTAAAAACAGAATACTGCGTATAGCCCTTAGCGATATGAATCTTATTATCTCTTCCGCGATATTTTCCATCCACATCTGAATACACATTCGGAACAATCATCATATGATAAAGTGATGTATAAAAATTAGTCATATTACGTTGTGAAGAATCATAAACCGCAATACGACCTAATTCTTTATTCCAAGTAGCTCTTGCTTCTGTTTGGATTTGCAAAAATGTTTTCTTCCCGATTTCAGTGATGCGATCCGTTTTTTTGAAGATAAAGGCTATACGAATAGAATCACTCACGATACTATCTCCAATTTTTATTGGATTAGTTCTTCCCATCATTTTTATTTCTGCAAAAGGTTGTGAAAATTCCATTGAGAAATAAACGTACTGATCTTTTGCCCACGCTTCACTATGACGATATCCTTCGATTGTATGATCATTAACAATTTTAATTGATGACCCAAGCACTTTGTCGCGGTGCATTAAATCAAGCAATATAGAAGGCGTATATAACGAAGGATAATTATACTTCTGTACTCCAACACGTGTTGAAGAAGTCATCTCACATTTAATTTTATTATCATTCAAGGTTACAGAATAATATCCCGGAGAAGATTTTTCAGTTGCATGATTAAATGGAGAGCCATAAACTAATGGATCAAAAGAAATTTTATCTGTTCCTGGCATCAGCAATACATCTCCATAATCACTGCATCCTGTTCCGCTCAAATGCGTATGTGAGAAACCA
>JBDKGQ010000340.1:0-3191 GCA_039798145.1 Bacteroidota bacterium | reverse complement strand
ATTGGAAGAAGCAATCAAACAGAAAAAATTCGGGAACGAATTTGAAAAAGCAGTTGTTAATATTTTGTACACCGCAAGTTGGTTAGAGGGAATCAATATCCAACGATTTAAGCCGCACGGTATCTCACCGCAGCAGTATAACGTACTTCGTATTCTTCGTGGTTCACATCCCAATCCTGTGATGCTTGGAGAAATTACCGAGCGCATGATTGATAAAAATTCTAATGCTACACGATTAGTAGAGAAGCTTCGTTTGAAAGGATTTTTAAAACGCGATATCTGTAAAACAAATCGCCGACAGGTAGATATTACAATTACTTCAAAAGGATTAGCTTTATTAGAGGAGCTCGATACCCATATTGATCAATGGCAAAACGAGCACATGAAAATTAAGAAATCAGAAGTGCAATTATTAAACGAGTTATTAGATAAACTTAGAGGATAAAATGAAAAAGGTCATTCATAAAGCAAATACACGCGGATACGCCAATCATGGTTGGTTAAAAAGTTATCATACATTTAGCTTCGCTGGTTATCACAATCCTGAGCGCGTACACTTCGGTATGTTGCGCGTGCTAAACGACGATTTCGTTGATGCAGGAATGGGATTCGGAAAGCATCCTCACGATAACATGGAAATTATTTCTATTCCGTTGAGTGGTGCCTTGCATCATCAGGATTCTACTGGCCGTGATAAGATTATTAAAACTGGTGATGTGCAAATTATGAGTGCAGGAACTGGTATTTATCATTCCGAAGTAAATGCGAGTCAGCATGAGCCCGTTGCATTTTTACAACTATGGATTTTTCCAAAGGTGAATAATATTGAACCGCGTTATGATCAAAAAGAATTTAATGTAGCTGATCGCACCAATCAATTTCAAGTAGTTGTTTCGCCAACGCAAGAAAATGATTCGCTCTTTATAAACCAAGATGCATGGTTATCACTTATCGAGTTAGAAGAAGGAAAAGATGCAATGTATACCATTCACAAAGAAGGTAATGGAGTGTATTGTTTTGTGATAGATGGTCATTTGGAAATTGCTGACGAAACTAACGAGCGTCGTGATGCAATTGGTATTTGGAATACGACAGACTTTTCGTTGAAAGCAAATCAGAAAAGCACTGTTCTGTTTATTGAAGTACCGATGAATTAATTTATCGGATTAAACTTACTTTACCAGATATCGTCTTTGAATCGTTTGCTAATTTCAAATTGAAAACGTAGTAATACACATCTTCTTTGCATTCTTTATTGTTGTTGTCGCGACCATTCCATCCCTCTGTAGTTTGATTCCAGGAATAAATGATTTGTCCCCAGCGATTAAAAATAGTTGCATCATAAACGTTAGCATCAATACCTGAAATAGTAAACACTTCGTTTTTATCATCGTTGTTGGGAGTAAATGCATTAGGGATATAATAATAAACATCACGAACAATAATCGTATCCGTATATTCATCAGAACACCCATACTGATCCAATGCAATTAATGTGACCATTTCCGGGAGAAGTATAGGTATGTGTTGGCTCCATTAAATAATTCACTAAAGTCGGTTCAAGTGTCCAGCTATATTGAGAAGCATTAATTGAAAGATTACTAAATGTAATTGCCAATGGCGCATATCCTTCATGTGTGGAAGGAACAAAATAAGCAGTCACATTGCTCGTGTCTATGGATATACTATCCGATGAACTTCCACAGTTATTAGAAGCCGTAACGTAGTATAAACCAGGTGTAGCGATGTTAATCGTTTTAGTGGTATCACCTGTTGACCATAATACAGACCCTTGTGAAATAACTTGAAGTTCTTTTGTTTCTCCCTTGCAAAGAATAGTATCAGGACTATTAATAAATACGGTTGGAATTAAACCTCCTGTAATAATAACGTTTGAACTTGTACTACCACAAGTATTCGTTGTTGTTGCTGTATAATTACCCGGTGATGTTACAAGGATAGTATCATTTGTTGATCCAGTTGACCAAACTAAATTTCCAATACCCGAAGCAATCAAACGAGTAGTGTCTCCCTGACAAATTGATAAATTCCCAATTGTAGAAATTGCTATTGTTGGTTTAAGCGTGTAATTTACAATCACCGAATCAGAATCAACACCACAATTATTATAACCTGAAAGGTGAATTAAGCCACCGGTACTAATTCGTAAACTATCATTTGTACTTCCATCACTCCATAACGCATTTGTATAATTTCCATTTGCGAAAAGTGTAATCGTATCTCCTTCGCATAAATTAATATTTCCACTCGGACTAATACTTACTGCAGGGCCTGTTGATGTTACAATGCTATAACTGCTGCTGGTTGTTCCACAATTATTGGTTGCAGTAACCGTATAATTTCCAGTAATAAAAACCAATAAACTATCATTAGTAGATCCATTTTGCCATGATAAATTTCCTGTTCCAACTAAATGAGCTATTAAGTAAGTGGAATCACCTGCACATAAAGAAGATCCGTTCGTAGAGGTAATATTTACTTTCGGAATTGAATCGATAAAAACATAAATCGAATCATGTGCACTACCACAGCTATTCGTTGCCGTTATAGTGTAAATTCCTTGTGCGTTGATAGTAATACTGGCATTACTACTTCCGTTGTACCAAAGCAACGGACTGTTTCCAGTAGCATTCGCAGTTAAAGAAGATCCTTGACAAATATGTGAAGAGTCGGCAGTTGTGATACTTACTAACGGTAACGGATTAACCACCACATTCTGAGTAGCCTGAGAATTACCGCAAGAAGAATTTCCTGTTACAGTGTAAGCTCCTGTTTGAAGTACGGTTATAGATGAATTACTTGATCCGTTAGACCATAAATACGTGCTTGCTCCACTTGCTGTTAGAATCACACTGTCGCCTTCACAAAAAGTGGTAGGGCCCGATGCAGTAATTAGTGCTGTTGGATTATTAATTACACTTACTGTTTGACTCGCAGTGGTTGAACCACACGAACTGGTTAACGTTACCGTATATACTCCAGCAGTGCCTACCATAATTGCAGGACTAGTGCTTCCATTCGACCATAGGAAAGAACCAGCGCCTTGTGCAGTTAGTGTAACATTTCCACCTGTACAAAAGGTAGTAGGCCCTGATGCAGTAATGGATACTAAGCCGGAACTTGTTACTGATAAATTTAAGGTATCTGTTAACGTATCATTGCATGCATTA
>JBDKGQ010000339.1:0-2515 GCA_039798145.1 Bacteroidota bacterium | reverse complement strand
AAACGGATATTATATTTCGCCTACTGTTATTGAAGGATTGACCTATGATTGCAGAACAAATCAAGAGGAAATTTTTGGTCCTGTTGTAACGATAATGCCGTTTGATACAGAAGAGGAAGTATTGAAATATGCTAACAGTACAACCTATGGTTTAGCTGCTTCTGTATGGACACAACACTTAACACGCGCGCATCGAGTAGCGGCAAATTTACAGAGTGGAATTGTATGGATTAACACGTGGTTACTTCGCGCCTTTTGGTGGAGTGAAAAATTCAGGTGTTGGTCGTGAAGGCGGATTTGAAGCCTTGAAGTTTTTTACAGAAGAGAAAAACGTTTGTATAAAACTTTAGTAATTTGTTCTTATCGGATTAATGTCACGCGTCCATTATACGTGTGAGGTTCATTAAAAATATCGACGATGCTTAATTGATAAACGTATACATCAATTGCTGACTCAACTCCGTTGCAGGTACCATCCCAACCAATTTCTGGATCATTAGAAACAAATATCTTTTCGCCCCATCGATCAAAAATTGTCAGTGTATAATTTGTAAAGCCAAATCCTTTTCCAAAAAAGAAATCGTTTTTGCCATCATGATTTGGTGAAAATGAATTTGGAATCCAAATAGCATAATCGCTTTTTACATCAATATATTTAAGAGTTGTATCCTTACAACCTAAATTGTTTTCTACAATTAAAGTAATAGTATAATCGCCTCCTTTGGAGTAGATATGACTTGGATTATAATCGGTAGTGTTTGTTTGATCACCAAAATCCCAATACCAATGTGAAGCACCCGTACTCAAATCGTAAAAATGAACTTCAGGTTGGTAAACACTTGGATTTGTTGGATTGTAATTAAAATCAGCTGTTGGTGTTGGATAAATATGAATAAATCCATTTTTATTATTTTCATCAATACAGCCAAGATTTGTTGTGACTTTTAATGAAATATCGTAAGTGCCTGGTGAAGGGTAATTGTAAATTGGATTTTGTAAAATAGATTTATTTCCATTGCCAAACTTCCAGTACCATGCTGATATAGTTCCATCAAGTGAAGTAGATTTATCTCTTAATATTAAATCGTAATCATCACACAATGTCGTATCGTTAGTAACAAAATTTGCGATTGGCTTATGCCATACTCTTGCTTGATTGGAAACAGAATCAACACATCCATGATCACTTGTTGCTATTAATTTAACTGGATACGTCCCTGGTATAGTATAAAGATGATTTACACTATTATTTATTGAAGTATAGTTATCACCTAAATCCCAAGTCCATTCTGTAATCGCTCCTGAATTGATAGAACTATTATTGATGAAAGTAGTACTATTCCCTTCACAAACCGAATCAGAAGTAAAACTCACAATTGGCAAAGGATAAACAGTAATATCGTTTGTTGAGGTATCACGACAGCCATGATTAGTGGTTACAATTAATGATGCTGTGTATGTGCTATCTGTAAAATAATAATGAATACAATTTTGTTGGCTAACTAACGGCGACCCATCACCGAAATCCCAAGACCAATTTGTAATAGTATCGCCTGCAGGGGCATTGCTATTATCGTTTAATGTTGCGGCCTGGTATAAACAACTATTAGTTACAATCATATCAGAAGTTGGCTTTGAATAAATTGTAATAGGTTGAGTCGTATCACCAATACATCCGTTTATGTCTTTGACAGATAAATAAACATTGTAATTCCCTGCTTGATTATATTGGACATTAAATAATTGATTGGTATCGGTCATGCCATTTCCAGCATTCCAATTCCAATCAACAATACTGCTTCCATTAATTGAAGCCCCTATGAATTGAACAGGTTCATTTATACACGTTAAAGATGTATTGATTGATGGATTTGGATTGCTTTGGATGTTTATATTTTTACTAATAGAATCAGAACATCCGTTTGTATTGGTAATTAATAATGAAACAGGATAACTGCCCGCTGATGGAAAAACTAGAATTTATTGCACTACTTTGTGAAGTACTTGTATTGGAAGTAGGAACTCCTACGCCCGCACAGAAAGGTGGAATAAAATTAAACGCAGCATCAGGAGCAATTTTTATTGTAGCTATTCCTACTGCAGTATCGATACATCCGTTGATATCTGTTGCAATTAAAGTTACGTTGTAGTTACCTGAATTTGCATACGCATGAGATGGGTTATTTATTCCTGACAGCATCGATGTCCCATCTCCAAAATCCCATGTCCAATCAGAAATTAGTGTTGAACCATTATTGGAAAGATCAGTAAAAACACAGCTATCATTAGGGCAAACACTGGTACTTGTAAAGTTTGCTGTTGGGTTTGGAAGAACAGTAACAGCGGTAGTTGTTGAATCAACACAACCATTATTCGATGTTGCAGTTAAGGTCACGTTGTAATTCCCTTGCTGCGAGTACGTATGATTAGGATTAATTACAGAAGAATTAATAGATCCGTCACCAAAATTCCAGTTATATGAAGTAATACTTCCAGGATTAATAGATGAAAGATT
>JBDKGQ010000338.1:0-2782 GCA_039798145.1 Bacteroidota bacterium | reverse complement strand
GACTTGTATCAGATGGTGGTGTTCATTCACATCTTGACCATTTGAAATATATTACCTCGCTGTTGCATAAACATTCAGTGAAAAATGTTTTTATTCATGCATTCACTGATGGTCGTGATACGAGTCCAACTAACGGAATTAATTACTTGACAGAATTAGATAATCATTTAACTACTACGACAGGTAAAATTGCGAGTATAACGGGAAGGTACTATGCAATGGACAGAGATAAAAGATGGGAAAGAGTAAAAATTGCTTATGATGCCTTAGTAAATGGTGATGGAAATAAATTTGATAATTGGAGAAAAGGTATAGAGCAATCATATAAGGATGGAGTAACTGATGAGTTCATTAAACCAATTATTATTACTAACGCAGATGGATTACCTAATACTACTATTAAGGAAAATGATATCGTATTCTGCTTTAATTTCAGAACAGATCGTTGTCGCGAGATAACACAAGTATTAACACAAGAGGACATGCCTGAACAAGGAATGAAAACTTTACCCTTGTATTATATTACAATGACGCGCTATGACGACAATTATAAAAATGTAAATGTTGTTTTTGAAAAAGACAATCTGACCAATACATTAGGAGAAGTGCTTGAAAAAAGCGGGCGACGTCAAATTCGTGCAGCGGAAACAGAGAAGTATCCTCATGTCACATTTTTCTTTTCAGGCGGAAGAGAAAATCCGTTTGAAAACGAGACTCGATTATTAGCAAATTCACCTAAGGTAGCTACTTATGATTTACAACCTGAAATGAGTGCAGAGCAAGTGAAGGACCTAGTAGTTGACGAGATAAAGAAAGACAATACTGATTTTATTTGTTTAAATTTTGCGAATGCAGATATGGTTGGACATACAGGAGTCATAAGTGCAGCTGTGAAGGCTGTTGAAAAAGTGGATAAGTGTATGGAAGAAATAATTAACATTGGTTTAAAACATAACTTTGATTTCATTATTATTGCTGACCACGGAAATGCGGACAAAATGTTAAATGAAGATGGCAGTCCGAATACAGCGCACACTTTGAACCCCGTTCCAATAATTTATGTTGGAGACAAATCAAAAAAGGTAAGAAAGGGAAAGTTAGCTGATATCGCACCATCTATTTTAAACTTAATGCATATCCCTATTCCGAGTGAAATGACTGGTGAAATTTTGATACAATAGAAGTGAAAAAAAATATTTTTCTATTACTGCTTTGCGGTTTATTTACAATTAATCTATCCTACGCTCAATCGCGATTAGGTATTTATGCCGGTTATGGAACTACCTGGTATTATGGCGACCTTAACGATCGCATTTTAACTAGTAAAGAACTATTTGGTCATTATTGGAATGCAGGATTTGTTTACAGATTAAACTCAAGAAGTAGTTTATCCTTGAATTATAATAATGCTTACATAGAAGGAGCAGATTCTTTAGCCATACATACTTTTAATAAAAAAAGAGATTTGCATTTTCAGTCAGATATAAACGATATAGCGATCAGATATGAATATCAACTTTTCAAAAAGTTCTCTGTTAGAAAAAAACAACTATTAACGCCTTATATCATTTTAGGTGTATAGAAGGTGGTGAATATCCTAAGCCGTACAAACTCTATCAATTATCAGTACCGACAGGAATTGGTGTTGAAACAAGATTATCGAATGCATTTTCTTTACGATTCGAACTTGTTAACCATTGGACATTTTTCGATTATTTAGATGATGTAAGCACTGTTTTTGCCGATTCAACGCGATTGTCGCAAACACCTAATGGAGAGCTTGCCATTCAATTAGCAAATAATTTTCAAAAAGGATATCCTACGGATGGTGCCGGAAGAGGCAATAAAAACAATAACGATACCTACATGACTGCTGGATTTAGTATTGTTTACCGAGTTGCTAATGGTAAACAAAATGGGATGAATAGTAAGGTAAGGAAAAAGAAAGGCAAGAAAAAGAATAAACATAACTGCGACGCCTACGACTAATTGAACGGATTGTTTTTACTAAATTCGCACTCGGAAATTAATCGTGGAACTACATCAAGTCATTGAATTTTATAAGAACGGAAGACAAACTTCTGAACTTTATTCAGTGCTTTTTAATCAGCATAAAAAAGCTGTATACCTAAGTGGCTTAACAGGATCAGCAAGTGCTTTGTTTATAGCTGGTTATTATTATCAATTTACAGGACCAGTTTTAGTGTTGTTAGGTGATCGAGAAGAGGCAGCTTACTTTCAGAATGATTTAGAAAACTTTCTCGGTGAAAATAGGGTTTTACTATTTCCTTCATCTTACAAGAAACCATATAAAGTTGATCAGTTAGATAGCTCCCTCGTTTTGCAACGAGCAGAGGTATTGACTCGCATTAACAAATCGGACAATCTAATTGTAGTTAGCTACCCTGAAGCAATTCAGGAAAAAGTAATTACGAAAAAATCGCTTGAACGAAATACTTTAGAAATAAAAACAAACGAGCGATTATCGACCGAATTTATACAGGAGTTTTTACTTGAAAACAAATTTGAAAGAACTGATTTTGTTTATGAACCAGGCCAATTTGCTATTCGGGGAGGAATAGTAGATATTTATTCTTTCGCACACGAACTACCCTATCGTATTGAATTTTATAATGATAAAATTGAATCCATCAGATGCTTTGACCCATCCACGCAGTTGAGTGAAAAAAACATCGGATTTGTCACTATCATTCCTAATATACAAACCGGAATTGTAAAAGAAGAGCAAGAAACTTTTTTCAACTTCATTGCAAAGAACACA
>JBDKGQ010000337.1:0-3182 GCA_039798145.1 Bacteroidota bacterium | reverse complement strand
CGCAATCATATCGGATTCATGCGTAATAATAAAGAGTATAAGATTAAGGGTAATAAGTATATTCCGAGAATAGCAAACTTATTTGTTTGGTAAAATGGCAACTGACAGTTTAAAATACAATATCATCAGGCCAGGATACATGCGCCGTCCATTTAAAAATGTGAAGGCTCATCATTCGGCTCCATTGTTACAAGGAACTGTTTTAAGCAAGCGTAAAATTTTCAATAATTTTCTTTACCGATTATTCGTAGTCTACAATCGTACGCATGAAGAATGTGCTATGATTGATAGTTATGCATTTAATGTATTAGAACAGAACATAAAATTCTGCTTAGCAGAAAAAGTAATAAGTGGAAGTCAATGGGATGAAGAGTACCGTAATACATTTGATCTTTTCATTAAGGCGTATGCGAGTATGGACTGGAACACAAAAATATTTACTGCTGAAACGGTGAATACGATTTTTACTATTCCATCAAGCTTTACAACGAACACTATTTTTATGAATCGTTGGGAAACGGAAGGTGGTAAAATGCCAATGATGTTCGATCTGATTCATAATTTATTTATCACTGGATTATTCCAGCCTAAAGATTTTTTGAAACAGTACGATTTCGATTTATTCTTTTATGAGTCTTTACCTTTATTCAACGAATTGACCACTAAATTTTCAGTTGATTATTTAACATACGAAAAATTATACGTGCTTTATAACTTAAGTTTTTACTATAAGGCAAAGTCTTCTGCTGTAGTATTCAGTAATCTTGAATTAGTATATTATAATCGCTTACAGAATCGTTTAATCGATCTTTTATAAACTGTAAGATTTTCGAATTTTTGCTCAAAAACGAGCCATCTATTTCATTTAAAAAGTAAACATGTGTCTCTGTAAATGCGTTAAAAAATCGCATTTATGAATAAGTTTATTAACATACAAAAATTTAAATTGTCACTTGCTTTCGCTTGTGCGTTTTTATTTAATATCACTCTCCAAGCGCAGAGTGTAGTTACTTATACTAGCTTTCGCTTGTGCGTTTTTATTTAATATCACTCTCCAGGCGCAGAGTGTAGTTACTTATTCAGGACAAGCATTATCATCAGGACTTGTTAATAGCTCACTTTCATCTTCACGTTATAACGAACCTCACGGAATTGCTTCAGATGCCAATGGAAATCTATTTATCGCTGATCGCTTAAATAATGTAATTCGTAAGATTTCCGCTAATGGTGTAGTTTCTACTTATGCAGGTACTGGTCAGGCAGGAAGTTTCGATGGACCATCTGCGCAAGCTACATTTAATGAGCCTTGGGCAGTTGCTGTAGATACATTAGGTAATGTATATGTAGCAGATACAAAAAGTTATAAGATCAGAAAGATTGATGCGAGTGGAAATGTAACTACTATTGCAGGTACAGGAGTTTTCGGTACGACGAATGGTCCAGGTAATGTAGCTAAATTCGGATTTACTACCGGGTTGGCAGTTACGAAAGATGGAAGCATATTATATGCATGTGATTATAATACGCATGTTATTCGTAAAATAGAAAACGGTAACGTTTCTAATTTAGCAGGTACTGTTTATTTATCAGGAACGAATGATGGTCCAGGTATCAGTGCTTCTTTTAATCATCCTTACGCAATTCATTTATTAATCAATGGTGATTTATTAGTTACGGATGAATGGAATAATACATTAAGAAAATTAACTCCATTAGGTTATACTTCTACGTTTGCTGGAAATGGTATGATGGGAAGTACAGATGGTGGAACATTAACAGCTTCGTTTAATTATCCTTGGGGAGTAACATCTGATACACTCGGAAATATTTTTATTCTTGATGGATATAATTTTACGATTCGAAAAATTAATCCTGCAGGACAAGTATCTACTTATGCAGGTAATGTAGGTGTAGTTGGTAGTACGGATGGAACAGGATCAAACGCAAAGTTTAATAATGCAGCTGGTATCTGCTATAATCGCGCAGACAAATCATTATATGTTGCAGATACAAAGAACCATACAATTCGTAAGGTATCTTTTGTTTCTTCAATTAACTTAAATGCTACTATCAACGGTGCTAATTCAGCTACGGTATGTTATGGTGATACCATCGCAGTTGCTATTTCTCCTTCGGGATTAACAGGATATAGTGTTTATGATAATGGTGTATTGGTTGGAACATCTGTTAATGCAACTGTAAAGGTTTCGGGATTAACTGCAGGTAGTCATAATTTAATCGGACAAGCATATGATGCTAACGGTGCTGTAGCTACGTCGAATAATTTATCAGTAAATGTTTCGAATGCGTTTGTTCCGCAGATTACGTATTCAGGTAATACTTCATTCTGTGCGGGTGATTCATTAAAGTTATCAGCAACAAGTGGAGTATCATATGTATGGTCTAACGGACAAACAGCTCGTGATATATATGTTCATACAGCAGGAAATTATTCTGTGCAGGTAGTGAATAATAATGGTTGTCGCGGGATTTCAACACCAGTTGCTATTTCATTATTACCATCACCAGATACGACTATCACTTCTTCAAAAGGAGCAACAATTTGTCCGAATGATTCAACACTACTTACAGTAGTGGGTGGTGTTTCATGGAACTGGTCTTGTGGCGTTACAACGCAATCGGTTAAAGTTCCAGCAGGAAATTATCAGGTTACGGTTACAGGTGCCAATGGTTGTAGTGCCAATCGAATAATTACAAATTATAATGTCTCTCCAATTACTGTTTCGCCTTCAGGAAGCGTAACTATTTTACAAGGTGATTCTATTTTATTAACTGCCAGTGGAGGATCTTCTTATCAATGGTCTAACTGACAAACAGGGTCTTCTATTTATGTACATACACAAGGAAGTTATAGTGTGAGTGCAATCAATGCGAATGGTTGTAATGTAAGTTCATCAACTGTAGTTGTAAATGCTGTTAGTGCTAATAATATGGTCTCAGTTACGGGAGCTAATGCATTTTGCGAAGGCGGTTCAACAGTTTTAACTTCTTATTTTACGAGCGGAAATCAGTGGTATCGTAATAATACGTTGCTAAGTGGACAAAATCAAACAACACTAACTGTTACGCAACAGGGTTATTATCAAGTGAAGGTAAATACAGGTGGTGGAATATTAGTTTCTGATTCCATCTTTATTCAGGTTTATCCATCGGCTCAATTA
>JBDKGQ010000336.1:0-2925 GCA_039798145.1 Bacteroidota bacterium | reverse complement strand
AATCATTGTTGTCCGATAAAAAAATAGCGAGCTAAAACTGAAGCTCGCTAAATGGTATTTTTGTTTCACCACAAAACATATTAATACCATGAGCAAAAATGCAAATTATATCGGACAGCCAATATTTTCTCAGCTGTTAAAATTTCTACCAAAGGATAAAATTGGTTCGATTTCAATTGAGCTTAAAAGTGATCATTACATAAAGAGATTCAAAACGTATGATCATTTAATAGCGATGCTTTATTCTAGCTTTCATAATTGTAGGTCTATCAGGGAGGTTGTGACTGGAATGATGGCTTGTCACGGTAAATTACAACACATCGGTTTGTCAGATTATCCGAGAAGAAGTACTCTTTCGGATGCAAATAAGCGGCGTGACAGTTCGGTTTTTGAAGCAATCTATTATGCTCTTTTCAAACGATATGAGTCGGTTTTATCGGACAGCCAATTAAAAGGCATGATGGATAAGCGCTTGTTTATTGTGGATTCGACCACAATCTCACTGTTCCATGAAGTTCTTAAAAATGCAGGAAAGACCCCTTTTAATGGCAGACGTAAAGGAGGCATAAAGGCGCATGTACTGATAAGGGCAGATCAGGATATTCCTTGCTTAGTCAGAATGACAAGCGCAGCTTCAAGCGATACCCCGTTCATGAAAGAAATACATTTACCTCAAAACTCCATAATCGTTTTTGATAAAGGGTACAAGAATTACGCACAATATGTGCGATTGTCATCTGAAAAAATCACGTGGATTACTAGACAAAATTCTAGAGCTACAGTTGAGGTAATTGAGGATTTGGATGTAGAAAAACAACAAAAAGTTACAGGTGTTAAACAAGACAAATTGATTATTCTAGGTAATACAACAAACAAAAAGCAAACAAGGATTCATGCTCGGTTAATCGTTTACTACGACGAGAAAACGAATAGGGAATTTGAGTTTATCACCAATAATACTGAAATGAAACCGTCAACAATAGCACAGCTTTATCAACGAAGATGGCAGATTGAAATGCTATTCAAACGTTTAAAACAAAACAATCAATTGAAATATTTCCTGGGAGATAATCAAAATGCTATTGAGACACAAATTTGGTGCACTTAAACAGATTAAGCGCCCATGGTCTTTTGCAAACATATCTTCAATGCTAAGAATACACTTGATGAGTTATACATCTTTGCATTCTTTCCTAGAAAACCCATATAAAAACAACTTCAACCAAAAAGCGTATACTAAATTAAATCTCTTTTCGTCATCTTGACCTGAAAAGACATGGGGGGGGGTGGTTTTTGTTTTTCCTAAAATCAACACACGAAACGCAATGATTTCGCTAACTTTATTTCGTTAGTCAGATTTTATCGGACAACAATGATTCGGAATTCGGAATTCGTAACTCATAACTTTCTAAGACAAAAGACCGCTGCGCTACAAGACTTGATCATTCTTCGAACTGTTGAAAAATTCGCCTCGGTGAGCAAGGCACGAAATTTCTTTTTTCAACTCATTTACTAAATTCCGAATCGAATATCATTCCACCTTAATATAAGCTTTGATTGAGGCAACATAATTCTCAAATGCTACAACACCTTTAGGCGTAATTTTACAACGTGTAACGGGATATTTACCCTTGAAACCTTTCGAAACAGTAACATACCCTGCTACACTCAATTTATCAATTTGTAAACTTAAATTACCCGCACTAGATTTTGTCTTCTCTTTCAAATAAACGAATTCCGCCTCATCCAATCCAATAAGCAAAGAAACAACAGCCAACCGCAACTGTGAATGTAAAATAGGATCTAAATCGTTAAACATTACTTTTTCTCATTGAAATGCCCGGAATAATGCAGGTAGAAATACATGCAAGTGCTGCTATTAAATACTGAAAATCTATTTCTGAGTATACACTTATCAAAGAAAACAAAATACCAAGCACCCCACAGAATATAGAAGTCTTATGTTTAGTTATTCCACCAACAAGGTATACCGTTGAACCAATGATCAGAGGAAATAGCATTATCATTAAAGATGATGATTTAGTGATAGATATTAATGTCAATACTCCATACATGCATGCAAAAGCTGTAAATGCCCAGAAGTAAACTCTCTCAAAAAAAGGCACAAAACGTTCTTGTTCCTTTCCCTTTTTAAACATCGACAATATTCCTCCAATTGGAAATAACACCCAACTAAATATATCTAAAAATGAGCCTTTTAACCCTGAGTTTTTGAGGACAATAAAATGTGTTATGAAGTATAAGAACAATACTGTACCCCATAGTATGTAATAAAAATGTGCTCCTGATTTTGTATTCCTCGTTTCATTGAATGCTGTTTCAATTGTCCTCAATGAATCAGCCACATTAAAATCACTTGTCTCCATATATTTTTTAATTAGATAACAAAAATAAACTAGTTACAAACTGCGTCTTATGTTCCGGTGCGTCTTATGTGCCGAAGCGTCTTTTGAGAAAAATCAAGTGTGACCGAGGGGCGTCTTATGGGAAAACTCATGTGTGACAAGGGGGCGTCTTATATACTGGAGCGTCTTATAAGTAAAATATGTGATCATACAGGTTACGCACTTTAGCAGCGGCTGCCTTGGATCTATACAACAGATCAAAGAATATAGATACTACAGTAGTATTTATATTCTTTGCAATCATCAATTGGTTACCAATAGTGGGGTGAGATTTGAGGGAGTTGGATCACCTCTCATCATACCTAGTAGTAGTGGTCACGTCACTCACCGCAACTTATATCACAGCATCTCTAAGCTATGCTTATATCATAATCGGCCCAGGCGGTGAAGCCTTCAGTGTAGCCTAGCTTCTGTGTAAATGTGCAGGGTTAGGGTTAATTCTAACCTACGATTTACATCAATAACGTTATAGTTCTCTATTCATTTTCTCAGCAAACGC
>JBDKGQ010000335.1:0-3227 GCA_039798145.1 Bacteroidota bacterium | reverse complement strand
CTTCTATTCCCGTTTCTAAGCTCTTTTCAATCTAAAGCACAACAATTTAACATTGTTCTTGGAAGACCAACCAACAATTCAGTTACAGCAAGTGTCATGTTTGATCAAATAAACACCTTTTACATTTGCTACGGAACACAACCATCTTCGTATACTGATAGCACTAGCACCTTCAGTAACACACCTAACATTCCAGTTGAAGTAGATTTAACTAATTTAATAGGAGACACTAAATACTATTACATCCTAAAATACAAAAGCGGGTCGGCTATTAACTACTCGTCGTCACAAGAATATTCTTTTCATACACAACGAGCAGTTGGTAATGGATTTACCTTTACTGTGGAAGCTGACGAACATTTGTATGATAAAAAAGGTGTTCAAAGTGTTTATGAATTAACATTAGCTAACCAAGCGAATGACAACCCTGATTTTATGTTATCTCTTGGTGATATATTCGGAGATGATCATACTCCAACAACAAGCACAGCAGGACAGTTAGATACTTTGCATGCCAACTATCGTCCGTTTTTAGGCGAGCTTTGTCACTCAGTTCCTTTTTATGTTTGCTTAGGTAATCACGAAGGAGAAAACGATTATTACCTAGCCCAAACACCTCCGAATAATATTGCTGTGTGGGGAACAACGTATCGTAAACAATATTATCCTAACCCTTATCCTAACTCTTTTTATTCTGGTAATACTACCGTTGAACCTTACGGAATTGGGAACCCGGAAAATTATTATGCATGGCAATGGGGCGATGCGCAGTTTATTGTTTTAGATGTTTATCGTGACCAATGTGATACTTCTGCAAAGCCACAAGGCTGGAACTGGTCGTTAGGCGCACCGCAATTTACTTGGTTAGAAAACACTCTACAATCTTCAACAGCTAAATATAAATTTGTGTTTGCTCATCATATCCGCGGACAAGGCAGAGGCGGAATTACAAATGCTCCTTTATACGAATGGGGCGGAAGAAATACACTTAATGGACCTTCTACTTTTGCGGCTAACCGTCCGGGATGGTCAATGCCTATTCACGATTTATTTACAACGTATGGTGTGAATGTTTTCTTTCAGGGACATGACCATTTGTTCGCGCATGAAGAATTAAACGGGATCACTTATCAAGAAGTACCAATGGCAGCTGATTCCACTTATGAAATTGGGATGCTTGCTAACGCGAATGCCTATACGCAAGATACAATCGGAGGAACAGGTTATTTGCGTGTGAATGTAAATGCGAATTGCATTCAAGTAGATTTCGTTCGCACCTATTTGCCTGCGGATACATTATCTGGCTTACATCACAATGGAGAAGTAGGTTTTTCATACACCATTGGAAATTGTTCAACTGGGATTTCAGAAAATAATTTAGCTGATAATATTGTGCTTTATCCAAACCCAGCTAAAAACTATTTCTATTTGAAAAATTTTGTAGCTGATAATAAAAACTTCATTCGCGTTTATGATATGATGGGGCGTTTAGTATTGACATCTTATTCAAACGAAACTAACATCTCTGGTTTATCTAACGGATCTTATTCAGTCGAGATCAATACTAATAATCAACAAGTATTCAAAAAACTTTTAATCAACCGATAATAATGAAGTTTATTAAATCAATAGCAGCGTTATTACTTATTTCTTTTTCGTTAAACGCGCAAATAATAAAACGAAGTGAGTTATTAGGTCAGGTTACCGATGCGTCAATCAGTAATTCAAATGATGTTTTCTGATTCTGTGGAGGCCTATGTTGAATACGGTCCTAACAGTGGTGCATTAACGAATAGCACTCCAGTTAAAAACTTTTATCCTGACTCGATGGGTGTATTTGTAATTGGAAACCTTCAATCTAATACACAATACTACTATCGTGTTCAATGTCGTCATTTTGGAACAGGAGCTTATGCGCCTCGTCCGCAATACCAATTTCATACACAACGTCCAATAGGAAGCAGTTTTACATTTGATATTCAAGCGGACCCGCATATGGATACTTCTAGTGATGCTGGCTTATATGCTCGCTGCTTACAAAACCAGTTAGAAGATCAACCTGATTTCATGATTGATTTAGGTGATGTATTAATGACAGATAAGTTAAAAAACGCAGCTGGAATTATTCCCTATGATACAATTCCTTATCGATGTGATTTGATGCGTTCTTTTTATGAGCAGACTTGTCATTCTGTTCCACTGTTTATGACCCTTGGAAATCACGAAGGCGAAGCTGGTTGGTTAAACAATGGAACCGCTAATTGTATTCCTGTTTGGAGTTCTAACCTTCGCAAAAAATATTTTTTAAATCCACTGCCCAATAATTTTTATTCCGGCGATACTACTAGCCTCCCTTTTATTGGACAGCGTGATGGTTATTACTCATGGCAATGGGGAGATGCGTTATTTATTGTTATTGATCCGTATTGGTACACTAATCCGAAACCAGATGCTACGCATGGTTGGTATTGGACATTAGGTGAGACACAATATAATTGGCTAAAGAACACCTTACAAAACAGCACCGCTCAATACAAATTTGTTTTTTCACATCAACTAGTTGGAGGAGATCCATTTATATGAGTGGGGAGGCAAGAACATCGATTCAACACAAGGCTTCGCTGCTAATCGTCCGGGTTGGTATAAACCAATTAAAGATTTACTTACTGAAAACCGTGTAACTGTTTTCTTCCATGGACATGACCATTTTTATGGACAACAGAAAAAAGATTGTTTGATTTATCAGGAAACACCACAACCAAGCTTACCGAATTTTAATTTTCCAAACTTCGCCACTGCGTATGGTTATTTACAAGGTGTAATTGTAGCAAACTCAGGACATCTACGCGTAAATGTATCTCCTAATGGTGTGCAAGTAGATTATGTTCGTGCATATCGCGCACAGGACACAAGTGCAACGCGACATAACAAAGATATCTCAGCTACCTATTTCATCGGTCCCGTAAACTGTTACGATTCATTAAGCACTGGATCTCCTATTATTTGGAACAATGACTATGCTAATGAGATTGTTTATCCGAATCCGTTTTCAAGTGAAACGGCGATTGATTTTACTGTAAACAATCAAGACAATTTATCGCTTTCGATTTATTCCATAGAAGGGAAATTAGTTAGAAGACTAATTGATGATAATAAACTATCCAACGGTAATTATAAAATAGTATGGGATGGTTGCGATGGTAAAGGAAATAAATTGCCTTCGGGAA
>JBDKGQ010000334.1:0-3483 GCA_039798145.1 Bacteroidota bacterium | reverse complement strand
TATTTTAATATTGTTTTAATTTCCTCCAACGAATTAACTGTTATAAAATTATTTTCAGTTGATTCATTTTTGCTTTCAGGACTTAAATAAACTGCTTTCATACCCGCATTGATTGCCCCAAGTATATCTGCCTCCAACGAGTCGCCAATCATCAAGCAGTTTTCAGCATTAATTGCTCCGCTTGTTTGCATTGCATGTTTAAATATATCAGGACTTGGCTTGTTATGTCCTACTTCTTCAGAAATGAAAACATGCGAGAAGTATTTGCTTAATCCCGATTCTTCCATCTTTATATACTGCACTTCTTTAAAACCATTGGTGATAATTGAAAGTGTATATCGATCTTTTACATAGTCCATTAATTCAATAGCACCTTCAATAAGGTTTTTCTTTAATGGCGTTCGACTCACAAAATGACTTGCGAAAAATTCGTTGATGTTATCATCAAAAATATTTAATTCTTCCAGCGAATATTTAAATCGGTTAATTCTTACCTCGGATTTAGTTACTTCATGCTTTGCATATTTTTTCCAAAGTATATCGTTATGCTTTTGGTAGGTGGCATGAAACAATTCAAAAGATACATTAAAGTTTTCTTGAATTTTAATCTCCTGATGTATTTCTTGTAATGATTCTTTCGCGTTCTTATCAGTGTCCCATAAGGTATGATCTAAGTCGAAGAAGATATGAGTAATATTTTTCATTTTGTGATTTGCTCTTGTAAGTCAATAACGTTTTTAGCATGAAAGATTTCAAAAAGACTTACCATTAACGTCGACCAGAATAAAATAGAAATAAACATGAATAGAAATATTTTTCTCTTCTTAGGTTCAAGACTATTTGCGATGATAGTTCCTATTGGAATGGATAAGATAACAGGTGTAAGAAAGGCTATCCCAAACAATCCATATTTGCGAAATATAGTTACGATTCTTCTGTTTCTCTTCGTAAATACTTTTTTTGGTTGCTGATGGCTATCAACGTAAGTATACTTGATTTTTACTGGAGTGTCGACATCCGCAACAGGTTCTGAGTAATTGTTGTTGCTATTAAATGTTCTCTTAAATTTTAACTTAATCATCAACCATCCTTGATGTATTTTGTCAGAGAAAAAAGTAAACACAAAAACCCCAAGCATTCCGCCTATAACGCTATAAAAAATTACTTCAAAGAAAGAGAAGTCATGACTTTTATTGTAATATGCAAAGGTTGGCCCTGTAACGAATTTAACGCTACTCAATAAAATTACTTGAATAATTTTAATGATCTCCTGCATAAAAATAAAAGTAGTAAGGCCGACTAGTGTTGAGCCTTAGTACCGAAAGCTAAATCGCCAGCATCGCCTAAGCCTGGAACAATATAAGATTGTGCAGTCAACTCTTCATCTATAGCACCTATCCATAACGTTACATCAGATGGCATGTGACTCTTTACATATTCTACACCCTGTGTACTTGCTATACACGCAACAATATGCGTATGCTTCGGACGGCCACCTTGAAGCATTTCTTTAAAAGTAACAACGATTGAAGAGCCAGTTGCAACCATTGGGTCTGCTAAAATTAATATTTTGTTTTCTAAACTCGGACTACTCATATAGTCTAAACGAATAGTCTAAACGAATATCAAAGCTGCCATCTTTATGATGCTTTCTATAGGCAGAAACGAATGCATTATCTGCTCCGTCGAAATAATTTAAAATACCTTGATGTAGTGGTAATCCTGCTCTTAAAATTGTTCCAACAACTGGAAGCTCTTTTAAAAGTGGAGTAGGAGCGACACCCAATGGAGTAACTACATCTTTCGTTTCAAATTCCATTGTTTTGCTTATTTCATAAGCTGCAATCTCACCAATTCTTTCAATATTTCTTCTGAAACGCATTCTGTCTTTTTGAATTTCAACATCTCTTAACTCTGCTATGAAATGATTGATGATGGAATTCTTTTCGCTTAATAAGTGTACCATGGTGTCTGTTTTTAAATAAATAATCCTCCGTTAACATGTAGAACTTGTCCTGTCGTAAAACGAGCACCAGTCCCACACAAATATAAAACTGTTTCTGCAATACTTTTCGGATTGCCGAGTGATTTTAAAGGTGTTGATTGAATAAGTTCATTTCGTGAAATGTCATTAATTTCTCTAATCATACCGGCTTCAAAATATCCTGGTGCGATGCAGTTAACAGTTATGTTTGAATTTCCAAGTTCAATTGCTTGAGTTCGTGTTAGTCCTTCAAGGCCTGCCTTACTTGCTGCATAGGCCGATGTGCCAGCTACTGCGCGATGAGCAACAATTGATGAAAAATAAATTATGCATCCTTCGTTTTGCTTCTTCATCTGCGGAATCAAATGCTTGCTAACCAACATTGGTCCTGTTAAATTGATTGAGAGCACTTCACTCCAGTTTTCAAGTGGTTGTTTCCAACTCATGCCGCTGTAGGAAATGCCGGCTAAGTGAACGATAACATCAATACTACTAAAATTACTGATGATTTGCTTCGTTGCATTCGCAATACTTTCTTCGGATGATATATCAGCGGTGTATACTTTAAATTGCAAACTATTTTTATTAGCTTCGTTTTTGAATAATGTAAAATCGAAATCTGCATTACGATTAATAGCAGCCACGTGATAGTTGGCGCGAATCATTGTGAGCACAACTTCTTGCGCGAGACCACCACTAACTCCTGTAATAACTGCAACTTTGTTTGACATAATTATTTTTTCAGCCAACGAATTAAAAAAGGCAATTCGTTTTTTTCAAGATGTAAATATACTGAATCTTCTGCTCCAAATCCTTTAAAAAATTGACGCACATTTGAATTGTTAGAGCCGCCAAAGTCGAGCGTTAAAGCAAGATTGCTATTCTCTTTTATGATGCTATCAAAAAGTAAAAACATACCACCATCATTTTCTGTATTAAACTTTCTAAATCCTTTTAAATATAATAGTCGATTATGGTACTGAACAAAATAAGCACCTGCTACTAATTCTCCATTCAGTAAAAGCCCTTTTGAAATTATTTTGCAATGCTTCGGTAATTCATTCATCAATTGATGTAATGTTTTTAAATGTGCATCAGAATAATTTAGGTTCTTTTCTGATATCGTGTTTTTAAATTCGTTGATGTAAATGGAATAATCGGTAATGTCTACAATAGTGGTTTCAAGCGGAGAAATCTTTTTTAATTTCCGAAGATGGCTCTCGCTATAATTTTTTCGGAGCGCTTCGTAAGTAAGATTCAGATTGAGCAGCTGGTATATTTTTTCGCCTGACTTGTATTCGCTCGAAAAGTCATTCGTTGAATTGAAAATATTAAAGTTGAAATAGCTCGCAAGTATATTTAATTCATGAATCCATGGCTTGAAATCGGAAATTGGTTCAGCAGTATAAACTCCAAAATGCCTTACGAAATAAGGCTGCGTTAGGTGTTTGATAAAGTATTTTTGCTTTACGTTGATTGGAAAAACAGCTTCATAATCG
>JBDKGQ010000333.1:0-2784 GCA_039798145.1 Bacteroidota bacterium | reverse complement strand
TCAGAACCTAACCGCGATGCATCCTTAGCAACTTATGATTATTGGGTTGTATGCTTTGATTCGTTGGGTGCTATTGTTTGGGAGCATACCTATGGAGGATCGGGCAACGATATTCCTACAACGGTTGTTGAATTAGCTGGTGGAGGATTTATTATAGGTGGTTATTCTGATTCGCCGATTTCAGGTGAGAAGTCGGATAGCTGCAGAGGATATATTGATTTTTGGATGCTTCGTATTTCTGCAACAGGACAAGTGATATGGGATAAAACATGGGGAGGCAATTCGTTTGATCAGTTAAGCGATATTTCAGTTTCTGCATCGGGAGAAATATTTGCGGTGGGTACAACACTAAGCGGAATTAGTGGAGATAAGACATCGCCTGCTTATGGAAGCTTTGATTTTGTAATGGCTGTTTTTAATTTGAATGGACAGTATTTAATTGATAAAACCTATGGCTCCACATTAAATGATAATTGCTATGGTATTGCTTATAATGGAAGTGGAGGATTTCTCCTCGCTGGACTTAGTGATAGTCCTGCAGGATTTACGAAAACGCAAAATGCGAGAGGATTAAATGATTACTGGATGGTGAAGATAGATAGCACCGGTAAAAAACTTTGGGACTTAACACAAGGGGGATTAGCGGAGGATTACGGTTATACCTGCCGTTATAAAGACGGGTATTACTACGTAGGTGGTGATTCTTATTCTCAGGCTGGGTTAGATAAATCAGCGGTTAACAAAGGAGCCTGCGATTATTGGGTAATTAAAGTGAAAGATGCCGGAATTAAAATGTGGGATAAAACATTTGGAGGAAATGATGTCGATGAATTACGACAATTGGATTTTACTTCGAATGGAAAATTACTTTTAGGAGGTAGTTCGTACTCGCAGGTCAACAATGGCTGATACTGGTGGAAATAAATTGTATGATAAAACGTTCTTTTCTCTTGGTCATGATGAAGATGGATTAGTTGTAGAAATGAATCCCGGGACCTATGTCGGCGTTGTGAATTCTTCTTGTTCTATCGGTGGCTATAAAACGCAAGACTCCTTAGGAATGGGAGATGTGTGGATTTGCGCCGTATCGCCAGCAGTAAGTGGGGTGGAGGATGCTCAATTGAGAAATACAATAAGCGTATATCCGAACCCGTTAGTGGAGGATATTCTTACAATTAAATCCGATGATAAAATAGATTGGATAGAAATCCTGACCTCCGAAAATAAGCTAGTTGATAGAAAAAGTAATTCCGATAATTCTAATTCGATAACAATATCGTTAAGCAATATTCCAAACGGTATTTATTTCCTTAGAATAGGAATTTTAAATCGAACGATAATAAAGAAACTTATCGTTATCAATAACTGATTACTTTCTCTTCAATACCTTCTCTGCAGCTTCAACAATATTTATGGTATCTAAACCATACTTTGTCATCAGCTGATCAGGAGTACCACTTTCTCCGAAGCTATCATTTACCGCAACATATTCTTGAGGTACAGGAGTGTTTTTAATGATTACCTGAGCAACAGCATCACCTAATCCACCAAAGCGATTATGCTCTTCGCAAGTGACAACGCATTTTGTTTTCGCTATCGATTTCAAAATTGCTTCTTCGTCGATTGGTTTAATCGTGTGGATATTGATAATCTCTGCTGAGATTCCTTTTTCAGCTAATTGTTCTCCTGCTTCAATCGCTTTCCAAACTAAATGTCCGGTTGCAATGATGGTCACATCCGATCCTTCATTTAACATCACCGCTTTACCAATTTCAAAGTTCTGATCAGCAGGAGTGAAGTTAGGTACCGATGGTCTTCCGAAGCGTAAATAAACAGGTCCGTGGTATTTGGCAATTGCAATTGTTGCTGCTTTTGTTTGATTGAAATCACAAGGATTAATTACCACCATACCTGGTAACATACGCATTAATCCGATGTCTTCTAAAATCTGATGAGTGGCACCATCTTCACCTAATGTAAGTCCTGCATGGGAAGCACAAATTTTCACGTTCTTGTCGCTGTATGCAATTGACTGACGAATTTGATCATATACACGACCAGTACTGAAGTTAGCAAACGTACCTGTGAAAGGGATTTTCCCTCCGATAGTTAGTCCTGCTGCGATACCCATCATATTTGCCTCTGCAATCCCTACCTGAATAAAACGTTCAGGATGATCTTTTGCAAAAGCATCCATCTTAAGTGATCCCGTTAAGTCAGCACAAAGAGCAACTACATTTTCGTTTTCTTTTCCAAGCTGACTTAATCCAGCTCCAAATCCAGAGCGTGTATCTTTCTTTTCAGTGTAGGTATATTTTTTCATTCGGTAATTAATTAATTACGACACTTACGCTAGTGCCAGAGGTTATTTTAAATGATTTCTCAATAGTGTATTGAGAGGACTGAGAATTTTTCGGACGATAAACTACACGGTAATTTCCTGGTTGTAAAACCACTGATTCGCGCGTAGCCTGATTAGATAATGTATGTACTAAATTCAATTTGTTATTTACTTCTTGCACGATATATCCGTAGCCAGGATTGTTGTATTGAAAATTGGCAATGCCAGGACTCGGAATCTGAATAGTGGTTGTCTTGCTTTGATCAATGTGTACATGGCTTGCATAGATACGAGGAGTAGAAAGAATTTCTAAATCATATTCACCAACAATATAGCGTTGCGACGTATTAAATTCTTGAGCATGCACTGTATTCATATCGCCCGACTTTCGAACGATCGCTTTTAATTCACGATAATCGTTTTTACCATCAATCTTTAAAATC
>JBDKGQ010000332.1:0-3579 GCA_039798145.1 Bacteroidota bacterium | reverse complement strand
CAAAGCATTGATTATCATCGTATTAACTTCATTCATGATTCCATTGGGCGCTGTAAACTTGGCTGTAGCCAATGATAAATCTACTTCAATGAATGGCATCGAAATAAAAGCCAATCATTTCGAAGCGTTGAACCATAAAACAACCAATTCAGTGGCAACTTCTTATCAAGAGAAAAAGTCGCTGAGACCCATAAAACGAAAATTCAGATTCAGACGGAACGCTTTACGGTGTCCGGGATTTTAACAAGAGAGGGCCGCGAAATTCGCGGCCCTCTCTTGTTTTTAACATACTCATTGAGATGTTTGGTAGAGGCTCTCAGATTATTATCTAACCTGTAAATTCCGTTTTATGCTGACGATCTACGGGCAGCTTACACTCTCAGCAACTACTGGAAAAGCAATGAAAAGAAAGAGAATTGTATCAAGTCGCATAATTTTATACCTTTGTGTATAATACCATTTGGTATAATACCGAAACGGATAATTAGCAAACCATGAAAGATTCACCATTTATTTACGGAACCATAGTAAGTATTCAGTCGTTTACCAACAGAGAGGCTGAGTCAGCAAAATTGCAAAGCAATCTACTGAACGGAATCAATACCACTATTATATCCCCAAGAAGGTGGGGGAAATCATCGTTGGTAGAGAAAGTAATAATAGATATAAACAAGAAAGATAAAAAAACGAAGACCGTAATTATTGACCTCTTTTCAGTAAGCAGCGAAGAAGAGTTTTTAGAACAGTTTGCTCGTGAAGTAATTAAAGCGTCATCCTCCAAATGGCAGGAATGGATGAGTAGTGGCAAAGAATTTTTTAAAAAGCTGATTCCAAAATTAAGTCTTGGCATTGACCCTACCACTGATTTTAGTTTGAGTTTTGATTGGCACGAATTGAAAAAAAATAGCGATGAAGTTCTAAACCTACCTGAAACAATTGCTAAAAAGAGAGGCATTAAATTTATTATCTGTTTAGATGAGTTTCAAAATCTTTCTTCTTTTAACGACTATCTTTTTTTTGAAAAAAAATTAAGAGCCTGTTGGCAACGCCATAAATCGGTTACCTATTGCTTGTATGGTAGCAAACGCCACATGATGACTGATATTTTCAACAATCCATCTAAGCCATTTTATCGCTTCGGAGATATTATGCTATTGCAAAAAATTGAAACAAAAAAATGGGTGTCGTTTATTTGTAAAAGTTTTGCAGCCACCGACAAACAAATAGATGAAAAAACTGCCGGAATAATTCCGTTGGTAATGAAAAATCATTCGTGGTACGTGCAACAACTGGCTCATTACGCATGGAATGTAACGCACAAAAGGGCTACTACTACTGAGATATATACTGCATTAAAAGAATTAATAAATGCCAATACGCCTTTGTATCAAAAGGAAACTGAAAGCATCAGCCATACGCAATTAAATTTGTTAAAAGCAGTTGCGAAAGACGAAACCCAATTTACCAGTACAGCGGTAATGAACAAACATCAATTGGGTACACCGCGTAATGTGAGTAAAAACAAAACGGTACTCATCAACAATGATATTATCCACGAGATAAATAACAAGTTTGAATTTGTTGACCCTGCCTTTGAACTGTGGTTTAAAAAACAATTTTTCAATCAACCTTACACATTATAAAATCACCAGCAAAGCAATTTGATTGTCGGTTAATGAAAATATAAACGGCACCGTCCATGGGGCTTCAATTCAGTTCGTTGTTTACCAATCCGCATAATTCTCAGCTTACTTATTTGTGTTCTGGTTATTTCTCCTTGATAGCCTGGAAAAAACGCTGAAATTGACCCCCTTGCGTCGGAGCAAACATTGGTAACATTGGGTGTTTTGGGTTGTAAGTAGTTCGGATGAAGTGGGGACAAATTTGAGCGACGAAGTGGGGCTATCTTCGGCGTTTTTCCCAATAGAATCAGTGAATTGATAATGAACTATTTTAACAAGAGATGGCGGAATAATCGGACAAACTGACCTACTAATTCGGACTGAAATTGACCCCCTAAGTGGAGGCAAATTATTGTTACTGATTGAGGTGTTAAATCAAGAGCGTATGGGGTGTTTTTAAATGTGAGTGGTTCCGACGGAGAGGAGTCAGTTGGCAGCGATGATAGGGTTTGTCGTCAGCGTTTTTTCATACAATGTAGAGTTTATTTTTTTGAACATTTCAATACATTGCGAATATGAATTGTATCTATACCAACGGGGATTTTATATTCTGTTCCTAAACTTTTATCACATCGATAAACAATAGATATCGAATCTGAATTGATTTTATTATTCATTTCAATTATTGAATAAGGAATTTTGAATTTGCCATTTTGGGGTATTTTATGCAATCCTTTTTTTTCTTCATTATCCCATTCACTGAATAAAATATCATTTATTATCAAATCATTTGATAGGATATGAATATGCCCTAAATTTATTACACTTCCAATGCTATCGTATAATATGATATAAATACTTTTATCATTGTAAAGTACATTTTTCTTTGAATGAAATGACAGTAATACTATAATAAGTAATATGCTGCTAATTGCTTTGTTTAACATCAACATGTCGTCCAATATTTTCTTTTTTTACAACAAATCTTGTTTTCTTTGTGCCATTGTCATCGTAATTTTCCTCTATTCGTGAATATTTATAGAAATTACCATCTTCTCCCTCTGGTATTTTAAACATTCCATTTGCTGTTCCCTGTGTTTCTTGTGCCATATGACCTGAACAAGCATAAACATTTGCACCAGTAGTTAGACAAAGTTGTTCGGCAAAGTTATCAATACTGATATCGCCTTCTAGACCTGCAGTATTACACGCATCGAGGAATATACTAGCATTTTTTGCGAATTTTATGTCTCCGTTATTTATTAATTCGGATAATTGCTGAACACTACCTGTCTCTGTACCCTCTACAGTTTTTGAATAAAACCCAGCATCACTTTTGAAAAACAATCCTCCAACAGTACCGCCATTAGCAAGTCTTCCAACACCTCCGTGAGCAAAAATTGATAAGTGCGTTATTTCACCTGCATTTGTTGTTTCATTGATTAATGCTTTTAACAGTTCTTGCCCTGTTGAGACTTGCATTGTTGTATTATATCCATATTTATTCTTCAAAAACTCTGTTTGCTTCTTAAATTGAGCTATATGCAAAGGTGTGTAATGTGTTGTACCAGGTACTCTTACTCCATCCTTTATCTTATAATACTGCTCAGGTGGAACATTACCAGATAGCGCGACCTTTTCAAGCCCATCCAAATCAATACATCTTATAACATCATTCTCAGCGAAAGCATACGGAGTTAAATATGGGTAATCCTTTGTCAACGGATCAACGCTCAAGAATCTCCCCAATCTACAATCGTTAATCCTCATACCATAGTCTTGAGTTTCTGACTCACGATCATTTTCTTTCCCATTAAACCCGAACCTATACTCGGTACTCGAGAAGGATCTTCCTTGGATAGGTGCTCCGAAGGGATAATAATCGGAGATGGAGGATATTTCGGGATTAAAGTAGATAGTTCCACTAGAAACCTTATAAATGGGTTTGTCGGAGACG
>JBDKGQ010000331.1:0-3654 GCA_039798145.1 Bacteroidota bacterium | reverse complement strand
TTATTTTTCATGATTTATTATTTTAAATTTTAGAATTTATATTGAAAACGCAAAGTAAAGATATTATCGTTAATGTCTTGTGTGTAACCAGCAAGGTTTTTTGAACTTTCATTCTTAATAATATCATAATAAGCTAGAACTTTTGTATTGTTGTCGATTAAATAAGCTGCGCCAAACCCAAAAGTGTCGTATCTCAAATCGGTGTTGTTAGTTGCTTTACCGAAAGTTGTAGTTTTCCCTATTTCATCACCTTCTACATCTGCATTTTCATCATACCAGTCATACTTTAAAATCAACTGTGATTTAATACGCGTAATATTCTGTACTAGCGTAAAATAAGCTCCATTGAAACTACGCGAATACATATAGGTTGTTGGTTTTTCCATGTAGGACTTAGTTGATGTCGCAATTCCAGGCTGTGTACCTTCAATATATTCTCCTTTGAATGTGAAAATTCCCCAGCGAAAATCTTTTTGCAATTGGAAGTCAATTCCGAAATATTCCTTCTTTGTATAACCAAGATCGCTAACAACATTTGCTTTAAAATATTTAACTCCACTTACGTCTGTTGCAATCGCGTATGTGGTATCATTATTATTTCCATTTGAACCACCATAATATGATACACCTATACCATATTTCAAATCTTCATTACGATTACTTCTATTTGCCGATAAATGAGCAATTAAATCTTTGTGATTATCATAATCCTTAGTGAATTTATTTGCATCTGGCGAGCTTACCCCTGCAACCATTGCTAAATCTAATTTTAGCCAATTCCATATTCCTGTTTTAGGGCCTTGAATCGTTAATTTAGCTCCTAAATCTCTTTCATTTGGGAAAAGTAAGCTTGACATTCTACCACGCTCTGGAGCCTCTCGAACATTGGATCCATATTCAACTTCGTGTCCAAATGGACGATTAAAAATACCGGCAGTGAATGTAAACCATTGAATCTTGTTATCGGTAATACTAAAATAGGCATCGACTACTCGAACACCTCTTTCTGAAAGGTCAACTTGTAATACCCCTTTACTATTATACTTATCGTAAGTTAACTTGAAACGACTACGTCTAACCGAAAATCTATTTTTAATATTTGTCTCAAAATCGCCACCAGGTCCGCCTTTAACGCCGGCTGAGTCAGCAATTTGATACTGTGCTTGAACATATCCAGTAATGTGGAAACGTTTTAAAAATTCAATGTCATTGTACATTTTCGCAATTGTTTGTTGCGTGGTATCTTCTGGTTCTAAATTGATAGAAGGCTCAGTAGAAACACTGTCCGTTTCCGTTACTTGTCCTTTTACATTGGATACTCCTGCTAGGATTAAAATAAAGGTTAATACGAGACTTGATTTGTTAAGTAATCTTTTCATTGGTTAGTTTGTGTTAAGACAATGCAAATAGATTAAGTAAATGTTATTACGATATTACTCCAATATTAACAAATTGTTAAAGAAGACTCGCTTTCTTTTGATATAAGCTTTTATTAAAGCTAATACCAGAGTTAAGTGCCTGGTTGTTAGTCGTGTAAATCTTAATGAGTAAAGTGGCCTTCAAAAGATTTAAATACTAAATAACCTTTCACACAATGGTCTAAAAATCAATTTTGCGGATTATTTTTGTAGAAAATTTAAAATTTAGCAATCTGTCCATGATTTGATGTAATTTGTTTTTCCTTTAATATTGGATTAACAATTTGGTAATAAACGCAATTGATATTCATCAAAATACTTTTAGTAGACGACGAGCCAGATATTCTTGAGTTTATGGAGTATAATCTTAAAAAAGAAGGTTATCAGGTATTGCAAGCAAAAAATGGTAAAGAAGCGGTTGATATTGCAAGAAAAGAATTTCCACATCTTGTTATTTTGGACATTATGATGCCAATTATGGATGGGATTGAAGCTTGTCGTGTAATGCGTGAAATACCAGAGTTGCAAAATACAATAATAACATTTTTGAGTGCCCGTAATGAAGAGTACTCTCAATTAGCAGGATTTGATGTAGGTGCTGATGATTATATCACAAAGCCAATCAAGCCAAGAATTATGTTGAGCAGAGTAAAGGCGCTTTTAAGAAGATTAAATGGAAGTACAGGCACATCAACTCCAGTGGTTCAAATAGGCAATTTGAAAATTGATAGAGAGAGTTATCTGGTATACAAAGATGATGAGTCGATTGTATTACCACGCAAAGAGTTTGAATTACTTGCCTTGTTAACTTCAAAGCCTGGAAAGGTGTTTACTCGTGAAGATATTTTATCAAGAGTTTGGGGTTCTGATATTGTTGTTGGTGATCGTACAATCGATGTGCATATTCGTAAAATCAGAGAGAAATTAGGAGATGATTCTATCAAAACCATTAAAGGAATAGGGTACAAATTCGATATCTGATTATTCGATATTTTTGTTCTTTAATTGATTTGATGTGAAGCCTCTAAAAATTACAATCATTGCATCTCTTTTTCTGAGTTCTGTTGTAACAGGATTGTTTTATATTGTTTCGGAATTTTTAGTTGAAAGAATTCCAATATCGGCATTACTCATTTTGTTTACTATCGTTTTTGTTTTTTCATTGGCATCATTAAAGTACTTGTACTCTCATTATATTTTTAATAATCTAAATAGAATCTACCGCGATATTGTAAAACTTAAAAATCCGAATGAGCCGATTCGTTCATTTAATGGACAGGGAACGGATATTACTAATGAGATTCAGAATATTTTAGTTGATTGGAGTAAGGAGTCGAAGCAAGAGATCGATAATCTCAAGCAAGTAGAAATTTATAGAAGAGAGTTTTTAAGTAATGTGTCGCACGAATTAAAAACGCCTATTTTTTCTGCTCAAGGATATATTCATACGTTGATTGATGGTGGAATAGAAGATGCTGATATCAATGTGTTGTATTTAAATAAAGCTGCTAAAAGTATCGATCGTTTAGTTTCGATGGTGGATGATCTTGAATCAATTTCTAAACTTGAAGCTGGTGAGTTAATCGTTGAGATAAGAACATTTGATATTACAGATTTGATTCACGACGTGATTGATTCATTGGAAATACAGTCGAAAGAAAAGAAGATCAATCTTCATCTTGTCCCTGATGCTGATCGTCCTGTTTATGTGAATGGTGATCGTGATTTAGTGCGACAGGTAGTTGTTAATTTATTGGTCAATTCAATAAAGTATGGCGTGCAAGGTGGCGAAACAACAATTAGTTATGCTGATGGAGGTGATAAAATAATCGTTGATGTAGCAGATAATGGAATTGGAATTGAAAAAGGACATCTTCCACGTTTGTTTGAGCGATTTTATCGAGTGGATAAAAGTCGTTCGCGTGATCAGGGTGGTACTGGCTTAGGTCTCGCTATCGTCAAGCATATTATGGAAGCACATAACCAATATATTAGTGTCCATTCGGAAGTTGGTAAAGGAACAACCTTCTCCTTTTCATTGCAACTTAGCAAATAGGTAAATTAAGCAACAAAATAATTACCTTCGCATTTCAAATTTTTAGTTATGAAATCGAAGACTATTACAACAGCTTTAGCAAAAAGAATTTCAAAAATAAAATCCTTTAATCCGAATTCACCTGGTTTAAAAGAAGCCAATGTTTTTGGTTTGCCATTCACTCCTGAAGAATCAGAGATT
>JBDKGQ010000330.1:0-3553 GCA_039798145.1 Bacteroidota bacterium | reverse complement strand
CCATTGAATGCACTCAGGATTCATATTCGTATCCGTAATGATGAGTCCTGCGTTTTTAAGAACATCAATTTTCGTTTCTAGTAATTGTGAATTGAGTAAGGGCTCTAAATCATTTACAACAGTTCCAACAAACAATTCACCATCTGTTCCTAATACAGCAGTAAATCTTCCTGTCACGCCATCAATACGAAACGTATGTTGCATGTCAATACCCGCTTGCGAACATTGCTCGTTAAGCCAGTCGCCTTCTTTATCATTACCAAGAATTGTTATCAATTGAACATTGTGATGCAGTAAGGCAAGATGGTGAGCGATATTTCTTACAACACCACCAGCACTTAGTTCAAGCTGTGCAGGATTACTAGTTCCTTTAATTGGAGGTTGTAAACAGTAAAAGGTTTCATCAACAAGAGAACCTCCAATACATACAATAGGCTTATTCATGATTTGTGCGGAATAAGCGATGTAAGTACCCCATTTATCGGACTAATATAAAATTGGTTATTCAAATATAATAATTGTTTTCTAAGTATTTCAATGGACTCATATTGTTAAGTGATTTATGTGGATGTAACTCATTGTATTCTATCATCCACTTCTGACATTTTTCTCTGAGTTGATACATTGATTCAAATAGATATGCATCTAAAATATCTTCCCTAAAGCTTCTGTTGAATCGTTCGATGTAAGCATTTTGAGTAGGCTTACCAGGTTGAATATACTTAAGTGCTATTCCGTTGTTATTGCAATACGCTACAAGTACTTGAGATAAAAACTCAGGACCATTATCACATCTTATTTCTGTTGGTTTTCCTCTCCATTCTGATACTTGAGCAATTGTTTTCACTACGCTGTAACCGGAATGAGAATAATCCGCTTGTATAGCCAACGCTTCTCGATTGTAATCATCTATAATATTTAATACTCTGATTTTTCTTCCATTTGTTAATGTGTCATGCATAAAGTCCATAGACCATGTGAGGTTTATGTTCATCGGTTGACACAATGTGCCTTTGAGGCGTTGTGGTAAACGACGCTTTCGTTTCCTACGAAGATTTAATTTTAGTTTGTCATAGACGCGTTTAACACGTTTATGATTCCAAACTATTCCTTCATTACGTATGCGTCTGTAATAGTATGGAAAACCCCTTGTAGGCTTTAGCTCCGCCAATACTGTTAATTTATTTATCACTTCAGTATCATCCTTTACTGATTGATAATAATACATCGATTTTGGCAACCCTACTACTTTACAAGCTCTGGTAACACTTACCTGATGGGTATCTTCAAGGTAAGCGGCAATATTCTTACGATCACCAGGCTTTACCACTTTTTTGACAGTACGTCCTTCAACATTTTATTGTCCAATGCAACGTCCGCATACATCTGTTTAAGTCTGCGATTCTCCTCCTCTAATTCCTTCAATCGTTTTAACTGCTCCCCATCCATACCAGAATACTTTTTCTTCCAGTTGTAAAACGTTTGTTGATTTATTCCTAGTTCGCGACTTATATCACTTATTGATCTGCCGCCTTCTGCTTCTTTGATTTGGCTCTCTGTAAATCTTGATTTTCTCATATTTCGGTTGTTTAAAATTAAGCTTTTTTGCCTACTTTCATACAGTCCGATTTTTAGGGATACTTACAATATGCTTCGACCATACTTTAGCATTACCAGCATATCCCGTATTAGAAATTGAAACCACCCATTTTTTGTAGTCCTTATTCCCCTTTAACGAAAGATAAAACTTTTTACGAGCTACGAGATTACAAAAGTAAACATAAGAGTCTGCAGGCTTTGCAAAGTACTTATACGACGATTTTACGGAGACCGTGTCGCCACCTGCCACTCTACCTTTTAAACCAAAATGATTGTTTAACCTTCTGCCTACGACACTTGCTCCCCCAGCCGACTCCTGATAAGCTACTGCTAAAATTACAGACGCAGGCATTTGGTAAACTGCAGCGAGACTATCTGCTAATGGCCTGTACTCATTAAAAAATTTATTCTGTGAATTTGCTCTTCCATAAGAAAGAAAGAACACAAGAAACAAGATCAAATATTGCTTTTTCATTGAATAAATATACAAAAAAATCAGTTGTTAATTTATCAAATTAGCTAAAAATCGAATTCTCGAAAGCAAAGCAATTAGTAAAAGCGAAACTACATAACAAACAACAATAGTTATAATTGTTCCTGCGATAGGATTTATAAATCCACCATTTATATTAAAAATTTGTAATGCATCCAACACAAATACATGAATAAGGTAAACACCAAAACCGTATTTATTGCAATACTTGATTTTATCGAGATAAAAACTACTTGAACTAAAACTATTCTTCACCAACATGAACAATGCAGCTGAGGCGATAACAACATTAATACTTAAATACTGATAATACTTTCCATTGAACATTCCATTTGCTATAGGATGATTTAATGTTGCTAAAAAAGTAAAGGCAATTGATGCTGCAAATATGGCTAGCAACAAATACGAATTGAATTTAGATGATCGATGAGCGATATAATATCCAAGTATTAAATACCCCAGATATCCAGTAAAAATCGTTAGTGAAAAATCTTTATGAAGATTTAAATCAAAAAAATTAATTGTTAATCCGAAGAACCATATTAGTAAAAAATATAAAACCGAATTGTTATCAGCATTCACTACCCACTTATTAAGAACTGGAATAGCGAGATATAAGCCAATGAGCATATAGATATACCAAAGGTGATAAGAAGCTCCATCTACGAGCGATGATAAAAAGTAATTCAGGTAATTTGCACTTTGAATTTCTTCCGACTTACAAAAATGATAAATTGAATATGCAACCGTCCAAAACAAAAACGGAATTAAAATTCGAATAAATCTCTTTTTCAAAAAATCGGTTAACGTAATTGAGCGATTCAATAACAAAGCACCGCTTAGCATCACAAAAAATGGAACTGCAAAACGGGAAAGCGAGTCAATCAGGTTATAGATATTCCAATCCGTATTAGAAATTTGTCCGTATTGATATAGATAAGGCGCTACCACATGAATAGTGATTACTGCAATGGTCGCGAGCCACCTTACACTATCTAACCAATCTGTTGATTTATTTTCTACTTGACTAACGGTATTCATTATTGTTGGGGAATCCACTCATTAATTTGTGTGACAATATTTTTTACATCCTCAAAAAACACAGCAGCCTTTGTGCTATCCTCTGAAGGAAGAATTGCAATTTGCTGTTTAGTGATTGGGTAATATCCTTTAATAAGATTATTTGCTTCGTTATATGAATCAAGTTTCCATACCCAAAATGGAAGATAATCTATTGATGCAATTGTGTATTTATTGTTTTTACGCGAAATAGTTAAACGAGCCATGATACCTCCATCTTTAAATCGTTCACGCTGATTAGAAATAAAATTTCCTAAGCTATAAACAACAGGAATTGAGTCAGGATGGTGCTTTTTATTACTTGACTTAAGATACTTTATCGGTTCAACTACATGGGGATGCATTCCAATGATTGCGTTTGCACCTGCATTGCTCAATATG
>JBDKGQ010000329.1:0-3924 GCA_039798145.1 Bacteroidota bacterium | reverse complement strand
TCTTTTAATGTTTCACTCCATGTGCCTTTACCTAGTGCAGAGTATATCAACTTCTTAGGTGCTTCGTCTAGTCTGCTACCAAATACTTCAAACTCCTCGTGTAGATAGTTAAGCATCTTGTTATCATATGTATCAGCAACGGGCAGTTTCTTATCGTATTCCTTGTTGCTTTATTTCAGATCGAATCGCCTTGTTTTTAATAATGAAAAGTTCCCTAATTGGTTAAATCTTGCGGTGGGATATAACGCTACGGGTATGACAGGAGCAAGGGTAAATCGAACGACTTATAACGGTGTCGCTATACCGCAATTTGATCGGACTTATTCATTTATTTTATCGCCAGATATTGATCTAACAAAAATTAAATCAAAGCGAAAGGCAATTAATTTTGTCAAAGAAGCTTTTGGATTTGTAAAAATTCCGATGCCTGCTATTCGATTAAATAAAAGTGGCAGATTCGATGCAAAAGTTATTTATCTGTAATTATTTTTTCTTGGGTTTCTTGTCCGGATTTTCATGAAAATAAAATCGGATATCCAATGTTAAATAATCTCCTTGTAAACTTGTTTTACCTGTAGAGGTTGGCAATTTTGTAAAGTCACGTTGCGGATAATATTCCACAAGTGTATTGTATATTGAAGATAGTGAGCGATGATAGCTTGCGCCTAAGTAGTAAGTCCCTTTTTTGCCGTTACGATATTCCCATCCAATATTAGCTAGTACCCCCGCATTGATTTTATTTCTTCTTGCTGAGTATTGTAACATGTAAGATGGCAGGTATGTGAATACATCAGAAGGAAAGATATCAATTGATCCACCCATTGCTGCACTCATCCAAATTTTCTGATCAAGCTGAATATAAATTAAAGCACTCAACGGAATTTCATATCCGATAATTGAAAAATCGCTCTGCGAAATAAATGTTGTATCTCGTAATGTTAAATCATAATTACGTTTAACGTAAAGAATCCCTGATTCAATCGTTAGTTTTTTTGTAACACCTCTTCGTACTAAAACGCCAGTGGTATAACCCGAATGTTGAGCAAGGGTGTAATTAATTTTATTGTCGTCAAAATCTTTAGGACCTGTTCTGAAATAACTACTGGAAAAAATAGGGCGATAGCAAAAGCCAAATTGTGTGGTGTTGATTTGTGCATTGCTGCTTGTTGCAACAAAACATAAAACAAATAAAAAATACAATTGCTTTTTCATATCACAAAAATGCGAAAAAAAATATCAGTTATTGAACTAATTCGAAGGTTATACTGGAAAATGCCTGAGTCGATTCCACTTTTTTACAAATCCCTTTCTCATAGGTGTAAATACTGTTTTGTCCGTCGGCTGTTTCTAATAAATACTTATTGCCTTCTTTTTTAAGATTTAAAAACTTGCCATGATTATCAGACCAAATAGTTTTCTGATTTTTAGGTTCAGCGAAATAGAGGTCAGGGACAATTATCGTAATACTGTTGTTGATTGTTGTTGCATCCCCATCTTTATCTTTGAAAATATACTGATTGCCTGTTAACGTGGTTGTGTTTTCTATTTGTTTAACTCCGTTGACAAGTTGAATTAGCTTAGATGATTTTAATTTCCCATTTTCTACTATTGATTTCAAATCGTATTTGATTTCAACGGTAAATAGCTTAGTGGTTTTAATACTTGATTGTATAGTATAGGTAAAGTTATTTTTCTTTCCTGATTTATTGGCTATAAGCGTACCGCTATCTTTCCCATCTACTTTCACCTTATAAATTAGTTTTTGCGCTGATGCTATATGAGTAGCAATGCAGAGCATGATTGTCAGAAGTTTAATCTTGTATTTATACATAACCTTAAATAAAAAGAGCCGCTACATTGTAACGGCTCTTCTAGTTGTTTTGATTAATTGAAAATTAATTTTCCAGTAGCTTCTCCTTTGTCGAATGTTGTTCGAACAATGTAAACACCTGCATCTAATTTATTTCTTTCAATTGTAAATTGGCGGCTATTAACACCTTCAACATTTAAAACTAAGTTTCCTAAAATATCATAAACTTTTACGTTTCTGATATCACCTGCTAACATATCTGCAAAAATAGTAGTTGTAGATTGCGCTGGATTAGGACTAACACGAACGTTAGAAGAAAGATTCTCCATGTAGTTAATGCCAGTTGTTAAACTTAAGCAAGTTACGATACGTGGATTTACATAACCCATGATTGTATCGATGTAAGCTGTTGCTTTTGCTTTCGACATATCAGGATTTGTTAAAAGAGCATTCTGATAAACTAAAGTTCCTTGTGAAGCTGGATAACCTAAGAACTGAGCAACCGCAACAGTCGTTGTTGAGTCGTACCAATCCCACGGACCTGATTGAGGATTTGTTGCTGTATAGAAAGGATATAATCCTTCGATACCACCATTCACTGAAGCCGCATAAGTTGATAATGCATCATTGAAGTTTGCATTAACCATACAGTTATTATTTCCAAGTGCTAAAGACTTTTGAGCAACAATTGAACTTCCAGATACATCTACTACGAAATCACCTGTAGTAGGTACGATTACCGCACCATTACCATAAGGAGCAAATGGATCACTCACTACATGAAATGCTACAATAGGACAATCGCCAGCTTCTAACCATGATGAATCTCCTAATGCACCTCCCATATTAAATACGAAATCTACATCTGAAGAATATCCAGGCGTGTTATTAGGATTATTTAATTGAGGAATTCCACCGAAACCATCAAAGTCGCCAATTAATCCCTGGTTCACATAACTCTGTCCAGCTACAAATCCATAAGTAGCGTTAGTAGTTTGCGCAAGGAATTTTGGTAAGTTAATTTCTTGTGTTTTATCTACAGTAGCACATGCTAATGCAACATAACCACCGCTACCGTATCCACCCATGATGATCTTTGTAGTGTCAATTCCGTAAGTAGACGCGTTTGCTTTGAAGAAACGAACACTTGATTTAGCGTCTTGCATTGCACGGTAAACTGCTTGTAATAATGTACCTGTTCTGATATCTTGACCAGCAGCACCTGTGGCTGCAGGGTTCCATCCTAAACGGTAAGAAACAGCAGCTGCTACGTAACCACGCTTAGCTAATTCAGTACATGTGAAAACGATATTACTGTCTCTTCTTCCTCCATTAGGGGAGCCATTAATTACTGGAGGTAAAAAACTACCTGTATGTAAAATAATAACTAAAGGACGTTGTGATAATGGATCTGTTGCACCTGCAGGCTGATAAATATCTGCTTTAAGGTCAACTGCCGTTGGAGTACCAGTTAATACCTGAATATTGTTAGCATAAACAACATCAGGAGTAACAGATGCAGATGGAAATATTGGCGTCAAATAGCGTTGCGCCATAGCTCCATGAAAGCTTAATGCCGGTAACGATAATACCAGTAAGAATTGTAATAGTTTTTTCATAGAAAGATTTTTTAGGTTTTGTGTAAAAATAAACACTTATTCTGATATTCATAGGAATGTAAAAAAAACTTATAAGGATTTTACCTTTAATAAATAGCGTTGTGTAATGTTGTAAATTTGCCATATGTCGGTAAAGAAAATATCACTTTTAGGAAGGTCGTTTTTGATGACGATTCTTATTATGACTTTTATATCGGATTCTTTCGGGCAGTGTATTACAACATTTCCTTATAATCAGGACTTTGAGAATTCTGATGGTGGTTGGACAGTAGGAGGTACAAACAGTGATTGGGCTTGGGGGGCACCTGTTAAATCAACAATAAATGCTGCTTCCTCTGGAGCGAAATGCTGGATTAGTGGTAATTTGTCAGGTAGCTCGTACAATGGAGGTGAAAAATCATATGTGGAAAGCCCTTGTTTTGATTTTACCTCAATGGCAAATCCGATTATTAAATTTTCGATTTTTTGGGATACAGAACGACAGTATGACGGTGG
>JBDKGQ010000328.1:0-2758 GCA_039798145.1 Bacteroidota bacterium | reverse complement strand
GCTTTTATAAATCCTGTAACTTCATGTTCTAATGCAACGCGACTACCAGGAAATTTTTGTTCTATTAAGTCAGCAAGTACTTTACATACTCCAACAAAATCAATAATCCCTGTACATCCAACACGAATACCTTCGATGCCGGCACAATAAGGTTCAATTTCTTTGATTTTATCTGCTGAAATCAACTCAATATCTTCAACTCCATTTTGCAAGCCGTGGTTGAACACTTTATGCATATGAGGTAATTCAGAAGGGTCCGTTGCTACAATTAACTTTCCGCATATATCGTGAGCGATGTTGTGCTCCTTTGCAAATGCAACGAGCTCTCTTCTTCCATCAACACAATTTTTTGCTTTATAACTTCCAGGTTTGTAGTAAATGCCCGAGTGGATTACTCCTGAGTTTCTACCAGTTTGATGATATGCCACCGCATTTTCTTTTTCAAGAACTAAAATTTTCAATTCAGGTCGGTGCAGATTTAACTTGTAGGCCGTTGAAAGTCCAACAATTCCTCCTCCGATAACAATAATGTCGAAGTGCTTATTTTCCATGCAACAAATGTAATGCGTACAGATTAACTTACGAAGTGAAAACTATTTTATTATCTCTGCGTGAAAACACATATTCGTGTTAATAACTAGCCATCGAACTATGTTTTTAAAACTAAATGAGACCTAAATTTGTTACTTCTAATACCCTTTATGCGACTAATTAAACGAATAGTTATACTTCTACTTTTTCCTGCAATTTCTTACGCAGGTATTGGCGACAATCCTCTTTTAGGAATAAAATCATCTTCAATGGGTGGAACGATAACAAGCATTGGTTTTGATGGAAGCGCTGCTTTTTATAATCCAGCAACGATGACCTTTTTGAAAAAAAATTATATCAATCTTGGGATTAATTATACCTCACCTAAATCAATATTTTTAATGAATACGGGTGAAAAGTATTATACTTCTAAATCAAGCGTACTTCCTGTTAGTTTGTATGGTGTATATAAATTTACTGATAAAATTGATCTTGGATTAGCCATCAACAATCCATTTCAGAATAACGTTTCATGGGATAAAAGCTGGGCAGGGAAGTACATTTGTATTTCGAATAAGTCGAGCGTTCAGAATATCCAACCGGCTATTTCTTATCGCGTCAATGATAAATTTTCTGTCGGCGGTGGTTTAATGTTTACACTCTATCGACATCAAGCATCAAAGGCGTTAAATTATGAAAATGCGAGTGGCGATGTAATAATGAATTACGATTTAAAAGCATCTGCATTGGGTTTAAATCTCGGATTAAATTATAACTACAAAAAGTGGCATTTAGGTTTTGCATTGCGTAGCGGATTAAATTATAAAAAAGCAAAAGGGGAGATTACATTAGAAAATGCACCATCATCACTGTTAGCTAATGGTGTTTTACCATCATCAAATGCAGAGGTAACTGCCAATATCAAACTTCCATCTGTTGTTTCACTTGGGGCTGCTTATGAACTCGACCAAGATTGGCTATTAACGATGGACGTGAATATTTATAATTGGACAAATATCGATTCATTGAATCTTGAAGTTGCCAATTATGATCAATATAATTTCAAGGTCAACCAAGACTTATCAAGTTCTTACGCGATTCGTTTTGGAGCTCGTTATAATTATTCAAAAAAGCTTGTTTTTAGAGGAGGATTTGCTTTTGATTTAGCTCCCGTCTTAAATACATATGTTCATCCTGCTTATCCGGAATACAATAAATTCATCTATACAGGTGGAGCATCATATCAATTGAAAAAATCATTTTCAGTGGATGCATTTGTAGGCTATTCAGATATTAAAGAGCGAAAAGAAACAAAAAACATTAATAATTTTAACGGAACCTATAAGGCTAACGCATTTATTGGTGGCATCGGATTGAACTATGAATTTTAATTGGAAAATAATAGCACTCGGAGTAATCACCTCTATCGTATCGTGTAAGCCTGATCTCGATGAGCCTAGGTATACAAGTGGTCAAGCCGTTTTTGGAATGTCAGACGGTGCTTTATCTCGCAACGGACAATCTGCAGCGGTTCCTAATTTATTAGCAGGTAAATTTCAATTGGCTGATGGCGGTGAGTTTACTCAGGCATATATGCCTGATGGTAATGGGGCTGGTTACGATTTTATTAATAATTCATTAACGGGTTCATCAAATCTGTTGACTTACATAAACTGTCAAAACAAGTCGTCTTTTAAAATTAATAAGGCCTCTTTTGATAGTAGAAGTTTAGATTGGTTAGGTGCAAAGCATTATAATAATTACTGTGTTCCAGGATTGAAATCATTTCAGGCGTACAGTCAGTTCACTGGAAAATCTTACCCTGCTGGTAATGTATTTTATCATCGAATGGCTTCTGATACGGGTGTTTCAGGATTATCTTCTACTGTGTTGGGAGATGCTCAGTACCTAAATCCGACATTTGTAATGGTTTGGATTGGTTCTTCCGACGTGTACAATTATGCATTTTCAGGTGGAACAGGTGAAGTAGGTGGATTAAATACTTTTGATATTACTCCCGTTGATACTTTCGAGGCAGCCATTAATTTTATTTTTGATGGATTAACAGGTGCAGGTCAAAAAGGTATTGTAGCGAATATTCCTGATTTGCAAGACATTCCTTATTTCAATGCCCTTCCTTATAACGGATTGAAATTAACGTCCCAACAAGCCAGCGATCTAAATGCTATATCGCCTCCGGGGATTAGTTTTACAGAAGGTAGTAATG
>JBDKGQ010000327.1:0-2537 GCA_039798145.1 Bacteroidota bacterium | reverse complement strand
CCTGCATCCCAAACTGTAGTTGTGTACAATGCAAATCCTGCAGCTTCAAATGCCAATACAACAGTTACTCACCAACAAACTACAACAACTACAACAAATGGTACTTCTAATCCTGATAACGTAAACATTAGTCTAGGGATTAATGTAGATGGAATGGGAGGTGGCATCAATATGAATGTGTCTGGAGCTGACTTAGACATGGATAATTCATCATCTGTACATTCAACTACAACTACAACAACTACAACCACTACTCACTCTTCAAGTGGTTATGATTCGCATGAAGGACATAATCATCCTCATCAACAACCTGCGCCAGCTCCTGTAGTTTATTTGCCTGGATATAATGGACCTATTGGTTGTCCTGTGCCGATGTCGCCTAATGATTTCTCTGATTTAAAGAGAACAGTAAATTCAAAAACATTTGAGGATACTAAACTGACAATTGCGAAACAGGTGGTTTCATCTCAGTGTTAACTAATCAGGTTAAAGATCTTTTAGGTTGCTTTACTTTTGAGGCGAACAAATTAGAAATGGCTAAAAATTGCTATTCACATACATATGATATTGGAAATTATTTCAAAGTGAATGATGTGTTTACTTTTGAATCTTCCATTGAAGAATTAAACGAATACATTGAATCTAGAAAATAATAGAAAGGCCTCTTCGAGAGGCCTTTTTTAATAACCATGGGGAAACAGAATTATTATGTCAAATGGGCTGCAGCATTAGGTGCCATTGCGGTTTGTTTTGGTGCGTTAGGTGCGCATACCTTAGAAAAAATGTTAAGTGCTAAATCCCTTGCATCTTGGGAGACTGCGGTGCGCTACCAGCTTATTCATGCTGTTGTTATTTTGATAATCGCCTTAAATGATCGTCTCGTTTCAGAGAAAAATGCACATCGGATCTTGAACTTGTTTATTCTTGGTGTCCTGTTTTTCAGCGGAAGTATCTATTTACTTTCAACACAATCAATAAGTGGACTTCACGTTTCTTTGTTAGGTCCGATAACACCAATTGGTGGTCTATTAATGATTGCTGGATGGATTATGCTATTTTTACAAAGTGTTAAATCAAAAATCAATTAAAATGAGAACAATATTAGTAGCCAGTGCTGTATTTATCTTGGCATGTAATCCGTCAAAAAAAGCCAATTCGGTAACAATTACAGAAGTAGAAGAATCTCAACGAGCAGAACAAACAGAAATGCCTCCCGCACCAACACAAAAGAACATAAGATTAGTGGTAACTTTCGCTAGCATAGGCGCTGGAATTGACCCTAATGCCAAGTCAAACTTGGATAATTACATCAATTCTTTTAAAGAAAAATCAGGAAAACTGGTTAAGTATGGAACACTGGCCTGGGGGCGTGAAGGAGAATATGATTGCGAGTTTTCACTTAATGAATTGAATTTAAATGAGCAAGCAGACTTTGTTAGTGGCCTTAAAAAGCAGTTTGCAGGCAATCAACTTATTCAAATTGAAGAGAATAAGCCTAGCCGATTCAATTAAATAAAATTGAATGATTTTCATTGACGCAAGTGAGATTTTTCCCTTTCTTTGCACAAACTTTCAGAAACCAATATGAACAATTACGGAACTAAGAACCCAAATGCTTCTTTAGAGGCTTTAGGTTTAAAAAATGTAGCCATGGCGCATTGGAATTTAACGCCTGCTGAACTGGTAGAAGAGACTATCATGTTAGGCATGGGATCGTTAACAGACACAGGCGCTTTAGCAATTGATACAGGTGAGTTTACTGGTCGTTCACCTAAAGATAAATTTTGTGTGGTGGATGCTGAAACTGAAAATACAGTTTGGTGGGGTGATATCAATTATAAATTTGATGCAGCTAAATTTGAGCATATTTTCCAAAGAATGCAGGCTTACCTTACTAACCGTGAGGTGTATGTGCGTGATGCTTATGCTTGTGCTGATCCTCGCTACAGATTAAATGTACGTGTAGTAACTGAATACCCTTGGCAAAATATCTTCGTTAATAATTTATTCTTGCGTCCAACGCAGGATGAATTAATGACATTTGATCCTGAGTGGACAATCGTTAATGCTCCAGGATTTCATGCAGATCCCGCTATTGACGGAACACGTCAGCATAACTTTGCAATTATCAATTTTACAAAGAAGATGATTCTTATTGGTGGAACTGGTTACACTGGTGAAATCAAAAAAGGAATCTTCACAGTATTGAATTATGTATTACCACAACACAAAGGTGTTTTAAGTATGCATTGTTCTGCTAACATCGGAAAAGATGGTGATACAGCTTTATTCTTCGGATTATCGGGTACTGGTAAAACAACGTTAAGTGCTGATCCTAATCGTGGATTAATTGGTGATGATGAGCACGGATGGAGTGATGATTCAGTATTTAACTTCGAAGGTGGATGTTATGCTAAATGCGTAAACTTATCTGCTGAAAAAGAACCACAGATTTTCAAGGCGATTAAGTTCGGTGCGTTATTAGAAAATATTGAGTGCTACGAAGGAACAAGTACTGTTGATTACGATAATATTTC
>JBDKGQ010000326.1:0-2605 GCA_039798145.1 Bacteroidota bacterium | reverse complement strand
GAAATATTAATTGCCAAATGTCGTTTTCATTATGATTGATTTTTTTTGATTGTTGATTTAAATAGATTCTCTTTTTCGCAGTTGGCTTACTTAACTGTCTTTTTTAAAAAACTCGATTCGATTAATTTTTATTATAATTTCCCAAGCACTTTTCTATCTTTGTAAAACAACCGATTAATCATGAAATTAAGAATAAAAGGAAACTCTATACGTATTCGTGTTACTAAAACTGAAGTAACTAATTTTGAAAAGAACGGAGAGTTGAATGAATCGACATTCTTCGGAACAAATCATTTTCATTATTGTCTGAAAAGGACAAACACAGCAACGTCGCTTTTTGCCGATTATAATGACAATTGCATTACGGTTCATATTCCTGAAACGATTGCAAATGAGTGGACATCAACAGATATGATTGGCTTTAATCATAAAATGCCACTAGGGAATGATGATCATTTATTTTTGTTGGTAGAGAAAGATTTTGTTTGCCTCGATAATACATTCGAAGACCAAAGCGATAATTATCCGAATCCTAACGCCGTTTGTTAATCATTTTTTATGGCTGAGTTATTCGATCATCATTCACATCCCAATCCTGAAAATCCTGAAAGATTTACAGGTATAAAACTAGACAAGCCACGTCTTGCTGCTGCGGGTACTGAAGCCGTTTATATTTCTGCACAAATAGCATTTTCAGAAATGGATCCATTGCGTGCAGTTAGGGCTTTGTTTGCTGTGAATCAGAAAACAGGATTCGATTGTCCTGGTTGTGCATGGCCCGACAAAGATCATCGATCAAAGCTTGGTGAATATTGTGAGAATGGGGTAAAGGCAATTGCAGAGGAGGCCACAAATAAAAAGTTGACTGCTGATTTTTTTCGAAAATATTCAGTTGCTCAATTATCCAACTTAGATGATTTTACCATCGGTAAAAGCGGACGTATAGCACAGCCGATGTATTTGCCGGAAGGTGCTTCGCATTATCAGCCGATAACATGGAATGATGCATTTCAAAAAATTGCATCACATCTTAAAAAAGTAAGTTCTTCCGATGAAGCTGTTTTTTATACTTCTGGAAGAACAAGTAATGAAGCTGCTTTTTTATATCAGCTAATGGTTCGTCAGTATGGCACGAACAATTTACCAGATTGCTCAAATATGTGTCATGAAAGCAGCGGTGTTGCTTTAACTGAGTCAGTAGGCATTGGTAAAGGTTCTGTTACGTTAGATGATTTTTATAAAGCTGAAGTAATACTTATTCTTGGACAAAATCCGGGTACTAATCATCCACGTATGCTTTGTGCTTTGCAAGATGCTAAAGAAAACGGAACAACAATTATTTCTGTTAATCCATTACCTGAAACTGGCTTAATCGGATTTAAAAATCCGCAACAGATAAAGGGAGCACTTGGGATAAAAGCGCGTTTAACAGATATTTTTCTACAAGTGAAAATCAATGGTGATATGGCTTTGCTAAAAGCTATCATCATGCGATTATATGAAGAAGAATTAAAAGCTCCCGGGACAGTTTTTGATCTTGATTTTATCAAAGATAATACGCATAACTACGATGCTTTTATCGAGCAAATAAATAAATATTCAATTGATGATTTACTTGAACAAGCTGGGATTTCACGAGAGCAACTTGAACAAACAGTAGAAGTTTTTAAAAGTAAGAAAAAGATTATCGCCTGCTGGGCAATGGGATTAACGCAACATAAAAATGCGGTTGATACTATTAAGGAAGTCGTTAATTTATTATTGGTAAAAGGTAGCATAGGTAAAGAAGGAGCAGGTACTTGTCCCGTACGTGGACATAGTAACGTGCAAGGTGATCGTACAATGGGTATTTATGAAAAACCACCTCAGTTGTTTTTGAATAATATTGAAAAGGCTTTCGGATTTACGCCACCTCAGCATCATGGATATGATGTGGTAGATTGCATTCATGCAAAGCAAAAGTGTTCATTGCTATGGGTGGAAATTTCTTATCCGCTACTCCTGATACAAAGTATACTGCTGAAGCATTGAATCGTTGTGATTTAACAGTACAGATTTCAACGAAGTTAAATAGAAGTCATCTGATTACTGGTAAGGAAGCAATTATACTTCCTACTTTAGGCAGAAGCGATAAAGATATTTTGAATGGGGAAGAGCAGTTTATTTCTTGTGAGAATTCAATGGGTGTTGTGCAGATGAGTAAAGGGAATTTGAAACCGGTAAGTAACGACCTGATGAGTGAGCCCATGATTGTTTGCGGTATGGCGTTAGCGTTATTTGGCGAGCATTCAATTGTTGATTGGAAGTCGTTCACTAAACACTACGATTATATTCGTGATGCTATTGAAAAAGCGATTCCTGGTTTTGATAATTATAATTCTCGAGTTCGTGAATTAGGAGGGTTTTATCTTCCTAACGGCTCACGCATTGGTAAGTTTAATACCATGACAGGCAAAGCGAATTTTAATGTTGCTGATGTCACTTTTCAAAAACTTAAAGAAGGAGAATTGGTAATGATGACTATTCGTAGTCATGATCAGTTTAATACTACTATCTACGGACTTAATGATCGCTATCGCGGAATTACTAATGAGCGACGTGTGAT
>JBDKGQ010000325.1:0-2872 GCA_039798145.1 Bacteroidota bacterium | reverse complement strand
CACTAATGGCGTCGACAAATTTTCATTTAATCTCGAATTATTAAATCAAGATTTATACTATTTGAAATTAGATATTCGAAATCATTTTTCAATTTTTAAACCTTCGTTAACCAATAATCAATCGCAGCTATCCAACAATAAAAAACTACTAGCTAATTCAATTTATTTCGATTGAGCTTCTATCTAAACACTTCGAATAAATACATCTTGCAATACACCTTCTTCTAACGCACGACTTTCTTCGTCACCTTTCCCTTTCTAGTATTTATTTCTAAAAGATAAACACCTTTTACTAATGATGATGGAATTTCAATTGAACCATCTGTTGTAGTCCCAAACGAATTAATAACTCTTCCCGACATATCAGTCAACAAAGCTGATTCAAATCCAATAGGACCAACAATAGTCAAACGATCAGCTGTTATTGGATTCGGATAAACATTCCAACGTGATTCGTTTAATTCATCAAGTCCAACCGACATATTAATATACAACGTATCCATTCCAGAGACAGATGAGATAGGTAATCCGTTCGCATCAATTAATTTTAATTGACTCGCTTGAAGTGAAACCATCGTAGGTGTTGTATAATTTGAAGGGATAACAAATCGAATCTCTCCTAATTCACCATAACCATTTACACCGACATGATCCGTTTTAATTATTGATGAAGTGACCGCGTTAGATAAAATTCTATTAAGCTTCATATAGGATGCGGTCCCTCCAACTACACTATTGTTATAAATGAATTTTATGGAGTTCGATTGAATATAACTAGATGAAACAGGAAGCGTCCAAGCAGCACCTAATAAATTGTTATACGGATTAACTGCATCACCTGACATCAAATGTATCTTAACGGTATCACCTGCATAGTATGTACTCTGCTGAGGAACAAAATGTACTTCTGCTGCTGTTAAAGATCGCTGTTCGATTTCATCAGGATTTGCTGCTCCTACTAATCCGAAATTTTGAACAATTGCTAAAGTATCATTCGCATCAATAATTCCATTCCCATCGCAATCAGCATGCGCACGGTCTTGTCCGTTTGATTGCACTACCCCACCCCATGCAGACGCAAGATGATCAGCCCACAAAATAGAAATTGTATCGCGTGCATAGGATGAATCATTATAATAAACTCCAATTGGTAATAGATCGGCCATATCAACACTACCACTATTATCAGCATCACCAGGCTTCACTGTAAATGCAGGAATAACTCCATCCGTCCAACAGGTTTGTACATCTAAATAGGGAGTGTTTCCAACGACATTAAAAATAGCTGCAGATGGATTCATATCATTTATTCCGTGAATTCTTGAAGTAAATAATACATACCCTGTTCTATTGCTCGTTACAACCATTCCTCCTGAAACCACATTAGTAGAAGTTGTTAAATTGCGAGCCCAGCGAAATTGCAAATTTGAATTATATGACGCAATGAACTCTGATGCATAGGGACTAGTATTCCCATACAATTTATAAACTCCTGCACCAAACATATCAAAATCGACAGAGTCACGAAAAGAACCTGTAATATATATCTTACCTAATTTATCTACATTCAAATCAGAAATCACATTTCCAAATCCTACATTAACACTAGATGCAGAATAAAAACTTCCTGTGTTTTGCATGTATTGAGCAATGAATTGTCCGTTGGGATAATAGCTCGCAAAGGGACCAGGATTTAAATCGACTTGCGCATACGACTGACCAAATAACAATAATCGTCCTCCTGGAATAATCGTTAAACGAATCGGCATAGTACCGTATACGGAAACGCCTGTAGTTAGATTTTTTGCCCATTGATAAGCCCCTGATGAATTATACTTCGCATAAAAAATATCGTACGAAGGAGAACAAATCAATTGCGCTACTCCTACTCCCGGATCAAAATCGACAGTATCTGAAGTGCTAAAATATCCTGCGATATAAATATTATTCAAGGAATCGACAAATGAGACACCTCTGAAATTCCACGAGAAGAATTTAAAGAGAAAGCCCAGTCTAACTGCATAGCAGGGGTATACTTCGCTAAAACAATATCAGCACTCACTGAACCACCAACACTAAAAACTCCTGCACTCGGATCAACATCACCTTGCCCATAACCTGTAACGATGATGTTGTTACTGTTGTCAATGGTCATATCAGGATAATCTGTCACGCTAGATGGATTAGTTATGAATGGCAAATCGAAGGCTGCAAGAAAATGTCCGTTAGCATCATATCGCGCAACGAATGTTTTACCAATAGACGGCGTAAACGCTGAGCCCGTATCCGGATCTAAATCGATGGTTCCATTTTGATAACCCAATAGTAAAACATTTCCACTCGATTCAGGAATTACTTTAATACCGAAATCACCAGCCAACCCACCAAGTGAAAAACCCCAACGATAAATACCATTAGAATCTAACGAATACAAAAAGACATCCGTGCCTCCATGTGAAGCACAAGTCTGAACTCCAGCACCTGGATTAATATCGATTGTATCTTGAAAATAACCAGTGTAAAACGAATTTCCTAAACTATCCATGATAACAGATCTATAAACACGATAGTTAACTGCTACTTGTTCATCCGCAATTGCGTATTTAAACACAGGCATTTGAGCATTGGCTGTTAGGTTCAATAGCAATATAATTGGCAGGACTAATTTCAGGAATACGCGATTCATCACTAGTATTTAATAATTTCGAGCAAATGTACCGAAATTTCAGAAGAGCTTTTAAATATTAGGCTATAAACAGTTTCTTTGCAGAGTGAAAATGATGAATTATACCCAAACGCTCGATTATTTATTCTCGGCCCTTCCAATGTTTCATCGTATAGGACCAGCTGCTTACAAAGCTAATTTAGATAA
>JBDKGQ010000324.1:0-2675 GCA_039798145.1 Bacteroidota bacterium | reverse complement strand
ATTCCTCCGCGCTCAGCTGCATTACCTTTGCCTTGTACATTTAATTGCATGCCTTCAGCAACTCCCGCAGGAATCTGAATGCTGATTACCTCTTCGGATTGTTGAGTACCACTGCCAGAACAAGCCTTACATTTATTAACGATTGTTTGTCCTTCACCATTACAAGTAGGGCAGGTAGTAATCGTTTGCATTTGACCAAGGAAGCTACTCGTAACACGTTTTACTTGTCCTGCACCCTTACAAGTACCACAAGTATTAAATGAACCACTTCCTGCTTGCGCACCCGAGCCACCACAAGTATTACATGAAATTGCTTTGTTGACTTTTATCTTCTTCTCAACACCATTCAATACTTCTTCAAGTGTCAACTTTACTTTGATACGAAGGTTGCTTCCTCTGTTTACAGTACGCGATCTTCCTCTTCCGCCACCCCCAAAAAAACTTTCAAACGGATTGCCGCCACCATTTCCGAAAATATCTCCAAACTGACTGAAGATATCATCCATGTTCATTCCGCCGCCATAGCCACCACTTCCTGCGCCACCCATTCCCGCATGACCATATTGATCATAACGTGATTTTTTCTCGGGGCTGCTCTCTTTATCATCAGGATTTTTGTCGGGATGATATTTTAAAGCCATCTGACGATAGGCTTTCTTTATTTCTGATTCTGAGGCCGACTTCGAAACGCCCAATACCTCATAAAAATCTCTCTTTGCCATAAAATTAATTTCCTACTACTACTTTAGGGTTTCGAATTACATTGTCATTGATAGAATATCCTTTCTCTAATACATCTACAATTTTCCCTTTCATCGATTCATCTTCTACTGGGATCATGGTTATTGCTTCGTGAAAATCAGAGTCGAATTCCTTGCCCATGCATTCCATTTCTTTTAGACCTTTTGCGGTTAATGTCCTAACTAGTTTTTGATGAATCAATAAAACACCTTCGCTTAATTGTTTGTCTTTATCTGCTTGAATTGCTCTATCAAAATCATCTAAAACAGGAAGTAGATTAGTAATTACTTCTTTACTTGCTGAAGAAATCAATTCGATTCTGTCCTTCTGCATTTTTCTTTTGTAATTTTCAAAATCAGCGTAAAGGCGGATATGCTTTTCGTTACTTTCCTGTAATGATTTTTTTAAGCTGTCAAGCTCATTCATCTCTTCAATTGGTGCCTGCTCTGATGCTTCTGCTTCGGACTGCATTTTTAATTCTTCTGCTAGCTGATCCTGCTGCTCGTTTTGTGGTTGATTATTTTCGTTATTCATGGTTGATTGATAAATTTTTGGCGCGCGCCGCAGTCAATTTTTTTGCCACTCAATAAATGAGGTCAAATTGGCAGACAAAATTAAATAAAAAAGCCCCGTGAAATACGGAGCTTTTAAAATGCTGTTGAATTCGGTTATTTTGACAATAACTCTTCTAATTTTTGATCTAAGGCTGGTCCTCTAAGGTTCGTTCCAACAATTACACCTCTACCATCAATTAGATAGTTAGCAGGGATTGAATTTACGCCGTAAATCTGAGCACCACGGCTTTGCCATCCACCTAAATCACTTACATGGTTTGGCCATACTAAACCATCTTGTTGAATAGCTTTCATCCACGCGTCTTTGTTGCTATCAAGAGATACATTGTAAACTGTGAATCCTTTTCCGTTAACGAATTTTGAATCTTTGTACTTGTTGTATGCAGCAACCACATTTGGGTTTTCTCTTCTGCAAGGGCCACACCAGCTAGCCCAAAAATCTAATAATACTACTTTGCCTTTTAAAGATGACAAGGCTAATGTCTTTCCTTCTGGAGTAGTGAAAGCTAAATCAATTGCTTTGTCTCCTACTTTTGTTCCTGTTTTTGCATCCTGCGCCTCGCAATAAATGAAGGTAATTGCTGAAATGGTAATCGCAGAGATCAATGTAATTAAATGAAGTTTTTTCATATGTCTGTTTTTTTTAGTCGCGGCCCGTTGGCAAATATAATACCAACGAAATTAAATTCTTTTTATTTGAGCACCTAATGCATTTAATCGTTCGTCAATGCGTTCGTACCCTCTGTCTATTTGTTCAATATTATGAATAACACTCTTTCCTTTTGCCGACATAGCAGCAATTAATAAGGCTACCCCCGCACGAATATCAGGAGAGGTCATTTGAATTCCTTTCAATGGATGCTTTCTTCCTAATCCAATAACTGTTGCACGATGTGGGTCGCATAAAATGATCTGAGCCCCCATATCAATCAATTTATCTACGAAGAACAAACGGCTCTCGAACATTTTCTGATGAATCAAAACTGTACCTACCGCCTGTGTTGCTGTTACTAAAACAACACTGATTAAGTCAGGTGTAAAACCTGGCCAGATCTGATCTGCAATTGTTAAGATAGAACCATCAATGAATGTGTCAATTTCGTATTTCTCTTGAGCAGGAATGTAAATATCATCCCCTCTGAATTCCATTTTAATTCCTAAACGCTGAAAAGTAGCTGGTATAATTCCTAAATGTTGTAATCCTACATTCTTTATCGTTAGCTCACTCTGTGTCATTGCTGCTAATCCAATGAAGGAACCCACTTCAATCATATCAGGTAAAATACGATGTTGTGTTCCATGCATTTTTTCTACCCCTTCAATAACCAGCATGTTTGAACCAATACCAGTAATTTTTGC
>JBDKGQ010000323.1:0-3131 GCA_039798145.1 Bacteroidota bacterium | reverse complement strand
ACTAAAAATCTTCGTCGAATTTTACTTCTTGCTCTTCTTGCGTTTTCCCAACACCAGCTTTAGTATATTCAGAAACACGCTTTTCAAAAAAGTTGGTTTTACCTTCTAATGAAATAGTCTCCATGAAATCGAAAGGATTTTCACTGTTAAAGTGTTTAGGACATCCTAAGCTCACTAACAAACGATCTGCAACGAACTCGATGTATTGTGCCATCAAACGAGCATTCATTCCGATTAAGTCAACAGGTAAAGCATCAGTAACAAACTCCTGCTCAATTTTCACTGCATCAACAATCATCTTATTAATGTCTTCCTGAGGAAGTTGATTCTTTAACATGCTATATAATAAACATGCGAAATCACAATGCAAACCTTCGTCGCGAGAAATAAACTCATTCGATGTTGCTAAACCTGGCATTAAACCACGCTTCTTCAACCAGAAGATAGAACAGAAAGACCCACTAAAGAAAATTCCTTCCACCGCAGCAAATGCAACTAAGCGCTCTGCAAACGTTCCATTTTCAATCCAACGTAAAGCCCAATCCGCTTTTTTCTTCACACAAGGAACTGTTTCAATTGCGTTAAACAATCTCGACTTTTCATTATTATCTTTTACATAAGTATCGATTAATAGAGAATACATTTCTGAGTGAATGTTCTCCATCATAATTTGAAAACCATAGAAACAACGCGCTTCAGGAAGCTGCACAGCGTTCATCATATTCACTGCTAGGTTCTCATTTACGATCCCATCACTTGCTGCAAAAAAGGCAAGGACATTCGTAATGAAATGTTTTTCACCTTCGTTCAGTTTTTCCCAATCTTTTAAATCGGCAGAAAGATCCACTTCTTCTGCAGTCCAGAAACTGTTTTCTGCTTGCTTATACATTGCCCAAATTTTATCATACTTAATTGGGAATAGTACAAAGCGATCTTTGTTTTCTTTTAATAAGATTTCATCATGGGTAAAATCTGTAGCCATATAATTTAATTTTTAGATGAATAAATTTTGTTGAAGTAGTTGTACAAAGTTAATTTTTAGATGAATAAATTTTGTTGAAGTAGTTGTACAAAGCAACTAATAGCAAATCATTTTAACAATTGTTCTTGTTCCTACTTTTTAACATTCACAGCTTTGTTATGAACAAATGAAAAGTCGCTAAAAAGTTTTTTTTCGAACCTGTTTTTTTTGAAATTTTTTTAACAACAAAAAAAGGATGCCGATTAAAGCATCCTTTCTTTGTTGAGTTGATTTTTAATTATCCTAAATAAGCTTTCAATAACTTATTGCGGGAATTCTGACGTAATGTCTTAATCGCTTTTTCTTTAATCTGACGAACACGCTCAGAAGTTAAATCGAATTTTTCTCCGATCTCTTCTAATGATAATCCGTGCTGAATTCCGATTCCGTAGAACATTTTGATTACATCTTGTTCACGTTCTGAAAGGGTAGCTAATGAACGATTGATTTCTTTTTGTAATGATTCATTTAACAAACCAAAATCAGCTCCGATACTATCGCCATTTTCTAATACATCTAATAAAGTACTGTCCTCACCTGAAACTAAAGGAGCATCCATCGAAACATGCTTACCTGGCATTTTCATCGTATTCATTACTTTATCCATTGGAAGATCTAGGATGGCACTAAGCTCTTCTGCACTTGGCTCTCTTTCAAACTTCTGCTCTAATTCAGAGAATGCCTTTTTCACCTTATTGGCTGCACCTAACTGATTTAAAGGAAGACGAACGATACGAGCTTGCTCTGCTAATGCCTGCATAATTGACTGACGAATCCACCATACAGCATAAGAAATGAACTTGAATCCGCGGGTTTCATCAAACTTTTTAGCTGCTTTAATTAACCCTAAATTACCTTCATTGATCAAATCTGGAAGACTAAGTCCTTGAGTTTGATACTGTTTTGCCACCGATACTACGAAACGAAGATTGGCACGAACTAATTTTTCCAGCGCACGTTGATCTCCCTGACGAATACGACGGGCTAATTCTACTTCTTCTTGTGCTGTGATTAATTCTTCCTTACCGATTTCTTGTAAATACTTCTCAAAAGAAGCACTTTCGCGGTTGGTGATTGATTTTGTTATTTTGAGTTGACGCATATCTAGTTTGTTATTAACACTTTAGTTGTTTTTCAGCAATGAAAAGCGACTGATTTTTCGAGGGTGCAATTTACGCATTAAAATCCCCTTGTCAAGTGTTTTCTGTAATCATTTTTAAATCTTTTCAAGAATAGTGTAAAGGGCATTGAATAACAGTGAGTTTACGTGTATGAGTGTATACCTTTATTTTCAAAATGATAATCCCATCTAATACGGAACTATTTTGATTTTATTGTTGATAAACAAATTGACTTTTTCAAATTTCCCTTTTTTAAACGTTTAAATTTACGATTAGATAATCCTTACCAACTATGTCTGAATTAAGCATCGAACAAAAAAACAAACTCGCTCAAATTGATTCATTATTTAAACAGTTTGAAGACGTTACAAAAACATCCAATATCGATGCGGATCAATTTTCTGAATTGGTAATCATGGGAAAACTGAATCTTAATGATGAAGATTTATCAATGATGGATGATCGTGCTGCTCAACGAAAAGAGGTTTTTAGCAAATCAACTGTTGCCAATAAAAAGGCATTTTAATTTTCTTCGCAGCGATAATAAATAATACCTTTGCGCAAGAAATATAATTATGAGCGACAGTAAAAAATTAACAGACTTATCTTACTTACGTAGTTTAACGGGTAACGCGAACGATAAAATGGCCAAGTACATCCGCATGTTTACATCGGGTGCTCCATTAAGTGTACAGCAATTAGAGATGTATTCGTTGAATAAAGATTGGGACGCTGTTAAACAAACTGCCCATGCATTGAAGCCACAGGCTGGTTATTTCGGTGCAAAAGGCACAGAAGAATTATTGAAAGAAATTGAAAGAATGGCGGGTGATAAAGTAGAGCTAGAAAGAATTCCTGCTGCTTTGAATAATTTAAAAACTCAATTAGATATTATAGTTGCTGAGTTAGAAGAATCATTAAAAGAATTTGACAATTAAAATGGTAAATAAGAATTTAATCTACATCGTTGATGATGTTCAGATGCAACG
>JBDKGQ010000322.1:0-2786 GCA_039798145.1 Bacteroidota bacterium | reverse complement strand
ATATGATGCGGTTAATATTTATGGTGATGAATATTTTTCTGGTGGCGACTTAACACAAGCTACTACTTCACGACCAGGATTTGGAATTATCTATCGTACAGGATATGCAGAAAAAGATTTAGTTGATTATAACACACGCAATATAAAATTAAGCGCAGCTGCTCACTATAAAATTGATAAAGAAACAGAGTTCATTGCTTCTTCTAACTTCGGAACAGGTACCACTATTTATCAAGGTGACAATCGTTATTCATTAAAAGACATTCTGTTTTTTCAGAATAGAATTGAATTAAAAAAGAACAACAAGTACTTTATTCGTGCTTATCTAACAACAGAAAATGCGGGTAAATCGTATGATGCATTTTTCACTGCATTACTACTTCAGAAATCAGTTAAATCAGATAATGATTGGGTAAACGATTATACAACTTGCTTCAACAACAATCAGTACTTTCAAGCAATAAGAAATTTTCCTGGTTATCCGCAGCCACAACAGTTTGCGCAGTACCAAGATTACCTGGCAGCGATTAATCCATTTTTGTTAAACAACTATTACGATTCATTAGTTCTATATCATAATACAGCTAACGCATTTGCTGATCAATATTCAAATCCTTTTGATGGCACTAAACCATTTTTAGTTCCTGGTTCAGCTTCATTTGATAGAGCCTTAGCTCATATTCACGGAGAATATAAATTTGATTTGAAATGGGCGCAATTAACTACCGGTGCGAATTACCGTAAATACCTTCCTAATTCAAGAGGAACTATTTTCTCTGATACAACAGGAAGAAAAATTACGAATTCAGAATTTGGTATTTATGGTGGGTTAGATAAAAAATTAAAAGAGGATAAACTGAAACTAAATTTATCTGCACGTCTAGATAAAAATCAAAACTTCGGATATTTATTTTCACCAGCCTTATCTGCTATTTACTCTCCTAACAAAGACAATACAATTCGCGTTTCGTTTAGTTCTGCAATTCGTAACCCAACGTTAGGCGATCAGTATTTATTTTACAAAGTTGGTAGAGCTACCTTGATTGGAAATATTGATGGCTTTGATTCATTGGTGACTATCCCATCGTTATTATCTGCACTCTCGTATCAGAGTACCGATTCACTCTCCTACTTTAATGTTGATCCAGTGAAGCCAGAGCAAGTACAAACAATTGAAGTGGGTTATCGTAATGGATTGTTTGGCTGTTTGTATTCTGATGTGAATGCTTATTTCAGTCGCTATCAAAATTTCATCGGATATAAAATCGGAGCAGCAACAGATATCATCACAACTCCTTTTGGATCAAAAGAAATTTTCTTGAAAGATATTTATCGCGTTGCTACTAACTCTGAAGACATCATCAACACCTACGGATTTAGTTACGGGATGTATTATTACTTCAAAGAGTTTTATAGCATCAGTGCAAATTACTCTCTTAATATTTTAGATAGAAGTCCGATTAAAGTAGGTAGTAGTTCTAACTTCCCATTCATCTCTGTGAAGAAAGGAGAAACATCGGATGATCCATTAATCCCAGCTTATAATACACCAAAAAATAAATTTAATATTGGTATAGGCGGAAGTAACATCAAAAATAAATTAGGTAAGGACTGGGGATTTGCCATCAACTACAAATGGGTTGAAGGATTTTTATTTGAAGGCTCACCGCAGTTCACTGGTAATATTGACAGCTACGGATTGTTAGATGTTCAAGTCAACAAAAAGATTGATGTAACAAAAACCACTTTTAAAATTGGTGCGACAAACATTCTAAACAATAAGCATTACGAAGTATTTGGTGGTCCGTTGATTGGACGAATGCTTTACATTCAACTATCAGTCGATCTAACTAAATAGGATCAACATCAATTTGAATAATGAGTTGTTGTACTTTCGAATTCGTTTTGAAAGTATGTATCACCTCGCCCATCATTGTTTTTACTTCTGCGGCATTTAGATTTTTTTCTATTTTCAATAGAATCGTACGAATGAAATAATTACGAATTCTGTTTATAGAAGGTTGATTGGGACCTAATACTCGTTTACCAAACTTTCGCTTCAACAATAAAGTTAAATCATTAGCCGCCGCATCAACTTGAGTATAGTCTTGATGCTTTAAACGAATTTCAATCAAACGAGAATAAGGAGGATAACCAAAATTATATCGCTCGGTCAATTCGCGTTTATAAAACGATTCAAAATCGTGATTAATCACATCGTGTAATACCGCATGATCAGGACTATAAGTTTGAATAATTACTTTCCCCTTTTGATTTTTGCGTCCTGCTCTTCCACTCACCTGCGAAAGCAATTGATAACCTCGTTCGTTAGAGCGAAAATCAGGATAATGCAACATCGAATCTGCATTTAAAATTCCAACTACATGTACGCGATCAAAATCGAGCCCTTTCGTTACCATCTGCGTCCCGACTAAAATATCAATATTACCTGCTTCGAAATCTGCTAAGATGGATTGATATCCGTTTTTCGTTCGCGTAGTATCGTGATCTAATCGAGCGACTTTAACATCAGGAAGAATTAATTTTAAATCTTCTTCAATACGCTCCGTTCCAAATCCACGCATTTGCAAATCATAACTATGACAACTGCTACACTCCACCGGTTTTATCATTGTTTGTCCGCAATAATGACATTTTAATTCATTACGAATTTTATGATAGGTAAACGAAACATCACAATTGCTACAAATGGGCACCCATGAGCAAGCACCACATTCTAAGAAAGGCGCAAACCCTCTTCTGTTTTGAAATAATATAACCTGATG
>JBDKGQ010000321.1:0-4819 GCA_039798145.1 Bacteroidota bacterium | reverse complement strand
TATCATACTTCAGCGGATTTAACAGGACAAGCTAATCATTTAGGAGTTACTATTCAGGCTGACATTATCAAGCAAAAGCTTCCGACAAATAACGGTGGATATACGGCGGTTAATTTTGGAAAGACCCATAAGAAAGTTTATGATGAACTTACAACGAACCACCCAATCGATTTAGCTCGTTACCAGGTAGCAAATTGCTATATGGGTCGCATGGGCTTGATTAATTCAGGTGGAGAAAGTAAAGGTGCATCAGATATGGCTGAAGCAGTGACAACAGCAGTAATTAATAAACGTGCTGGTGGACAAGGATTGATTTCAGGAAGAAAGGCATTTCAAAAACCTTTCAACGAAGGAATTCAAATGCTAAATGCAATTCAGGATGTATACCTGACAAATGAAATTACTATTGCTTAATAAGAACTCTCAAATACTACTAAAATGAGTTGGTTTAATCGAATTAAGGAAGGGATTACTACTTCTACCAGTGAAAAGAAAGAAACGCCTGAAGGATTATGGTACAAATGTCCCTCGTGTAAGAACATTCAACCTTCACAGGAACATCAGAACAATATGTGGGTATGCTTGAAATGTGCCTACCACGAGCGTATCGGATCTGAAGAGTATTTCTCCATTTTGTTTGATGAAAACGAATTTGTGGAGTTCAACGCTAACATGACATCAGCGGATCCGCTTAACTTTTCTGATACTAAAAAATATGCGGACCGATTAGTTGATAGCCAAAAAAAGACGGGGTTAAAAGATGCTGTTCGTACAGCCTCAGGTAAATGTGGTGGATACCCACTGACAATTGCTTGTATGGATTTTAAATTTATTGGCGGTTCGATGGGTTCAGTGATGGGAGAAAAAATTGCAAGAGCAATTGATTATTCGATTGAACACAATACACCGTTTTTAATGATTTCTAAATCTGGTGGAGCACGTATGATGGAAGCTGCTCTTTCATTAATGCAAATGGCTAAAACATCGGCTAAGCTTACCCGATTATCAGACGCTAAATTACCTTATATCTCTTTCTTGACTGATCCAACAACAGGTGGTGTAACAGCCTCTTTTGCAATGCTTGGTGACTTAAACATTGCGGAGCCGGGAGCATTAATTGGCTTTGCAGGTCCTCTGTAGTTAAAGAAACAATTGGTAAAGATTTGCCAAAGGGATTTCAAACATCTGAATTCGTATTAGAGCACGGCTTTTTGGATATGATTGTTCCGAGAACGGAGCTTAAAGATCGAATGACGCATATCTTAGGATATTTCGCACACTAATAGATAACACAGTTTCGTTGACATTAAAAGCGCAATGAGACGAGCAATTTATCTGATTTTCATTTTATTGGTAGGCCTTTCTTCTTGTAATCACAAATACAATTGTGTGAAAAGGAAAAAGAAAATGGGTGTAAAAAACACTCGTTTAGAAAAGGACATTTTACATCCTAAACGACATCGATAAGTACTTACATCCGTTTGTTACCGAATAATCGCTAGGTCTGACCATACTTTCGTTTTTCTAAATCTGAAAGTATGCAACCATCGGCCGACTCAAAACTTAAGTTTAACCACGCTTCCAGGCAGTTTAATCGCTACCATCCCAAGTATTTACAGAAATCGGAAGAGAAAATAAAAGAGGCTGGAACCGTTCCATTGTTGGAGTTCCTGGACTATCCTCCACTTTTTGACGAAGATTTAAGTATTAAAAGAAATCTTGAAAATCTCGAGATTTTAAAGAAGCGCCTTAGGAACTTAAAAATACGACTGAACCACCTTTATCAATACGAGGATATTTGCTATTATAAACTATTAAGTGACCATATTGAATCAATTAAAGTAAAAGAATTTAAATCAATAAGATATATACAAGAAATTGATTTTGAAGACATATTAACCGATAATCTAAACTATTTATTTAATACGATTAATGCCTTTAACAAGATCTTTTTTGAAGCTCCATGGAGAAGGCTTTATCCGATTTTAAGTGAAAACTTGGTCATTAACGGCGTTCATTCAAGTTTAGAATTATGGGAAAATCTTGAGCTTGGGTTCAAATTAAAGCACGGAAACCTGATTTTAAAGAACAATCGGCTGACTTTAAAGATCTACGATGAAGAACAGGCCATTTTGTATGTGGATTATCAGATAAAAACGAATCCAAAGTCGGCCCCTCGCTGGGTTCAGATGAAATTTTTTATGATTCTTCGGTTAGATGTTTGGCAGATTAAGGAGATTCAAAGCGACTATTTCTTTGGATAGCGCTACTAAATAAATTAAAGTATAGCATAAGTAAAAATCATTTAAAATCTAATTATCAATTTATTATAGTTTATTATTTGATTCAAACTAGTTTTGTTTTAACAGGTTAAACCCGCAAACAATTAACGGTAAATATGTCCATATCTGCACGGTAAAAAATACAGCTCGAATTATTGTTTATTTTGAATTTGCTTCCTATATTTGCCGTCCTTATAAATAAAAGAAAATCAACGAAGAATCATGTTATTAACTTCAGAAGCAAAAAAAGAAATTTTCAAAAAATACGGTAACAGCGAAACCAACACAGGTTCAGCAGAGGGACAAATTGCATTGTTTTCTCAAAGAATCAATCATTTAACGGAACACTTAAAGAAGAGCAAGAAAGATTTCTCTACTCAACGTGCCTTAATCCGTTTAGTTGGAAAGCGTCGTAGTTTACTTGATTATCTATACAAAACAGATATCAATCGCTACCGTGCTATTATCGCTGAATTAGGAATTCGTAAATAAGGCGATGTCGCCACAATAATAAATGAAAAGAGGCAATTCAAATTGAATTTGCCTTTTTTCGTTTTATCACATCTGATATCAAATTCATATTATTATAAATCAAAAGCTGTCAAACGCTGTTAAAAAAAGCTGCAAAAAATGTCACAAAACGCTGTCGTAAAAACCTTCAAACTCGCGGACGGAAGGGAAATTAGTATTGAAACCGGTAAACTTGCCAAGCAAGCCGATGGTTCAATTGTATTAAGAATGGGTGATTGTATGTTACTAGCTACTGCTGTATCTAGTCCCGATGCAAAACCAGGTGTGGATTTCATGCCTCTAACTGTTGATTATCAAGAGAAGTTCGCTTCTGCTGGAAGATTCCCTGTAGAAGAGAAGCTCGTCCATCAGAAAGTGAAATTTTAATCATGCGCCTTGTTGACAGAGCATTAAGACCATTGTTTCCAGATGATTACCATGCTGATACACAAGTAATGGTAACATTAATTTCTGCTGATATGGAAGTTGCTCCAGATTGTTTAGCTGGATTAGCTGCATCTGCTGCCATCGCTGTTTCTGATATTCCGTTTAACGGACCAATTTCAGAAGTACGTGTTGCTCGTATCGATGGTCAGTATGTTATCAACCCTCCTATCTCAACTATGGCTACTGCTGATATCGATTTAATCGTGGCAGGTACCGCTAAGGACATCCTAATGGTGGAAGGAGAAATGAAAGAAGTAAGTGAGAAAGAAATGGCGGAAGCTATTGGATTTGCTCACGAAGCGATCAAAGTTCAATGCCAGGCTCAGATAGAACTTGCTGAAATGTTAGGTGTTACAAAACGTACATACTCTCATGAAACGCATGATGAAGAGTTACGCGAGAAAGTATGGAAAGAAACTTATGATAAAGTTTATGCTGTAGCTCGTCGTTGTAATCCTGATAAGCATGCTCGTAAGGTTGCTTTCAAAGAAGTTTTAGTTGAGTTCTGTTCTCAGTTTACTGAAGAAGAGTTAGCTGCTAAAATGGGATTCATAAAAACATATTATCACGATGTAGAGAAAGAAGCTGTACGTGATATGATTATTAAAGAGAAGATTCGTTTAGATGGCCGTGGCTTAACAGACATCCGCCCTATCTGGTCTGAAATCGATTATTTACCATCAGCTCACGGTTCTTCTGTTTTCACAAGAGGTGAAACTCAATCGTTAACTACAGTTACTTTAGGTTCTAAGCTTGATGAGCAGATTATCGATCAGGCAATGTTCCAAGGAAAGAATAAGTTCTTATTACATTATAACTTCCCTGGCTTCAGTACAGGTGAGGTAAAACCTAACAGAGGACAAAGTCGTCGTGAGGTTGGACATGGTAACTTGGCAATGCGCTCATTGAAGCAAATGATGCCTGGTGATGATGTTAATCCTTATACAGTACGTGTAGTTTCTGATATCCTTGAATCGAATGGTTCATCATCAATGGCTACCGTTTGTGCTGGTTCATTAGCATTATTTGATGCAGGTGTTAAATTAAAGGCTGCTGTTTCTGGTATTGCCATGGGATTAATTACGGATGGTAAAGGAAGCTTTGCCGTATTAAGTGATATCCTTGGCGATGAAGATCATTTAGGAGATATGGACTTTAAAGTAACAGGTACTGAAAAAGGTATTTGTGCTTGTCAAATGGACTTAAAAGTTGATGGACTTCCTTATGATATCTTATTACAAGCGTTAGAACAAGCAAAAGCTGGTCGATTACATATCTTAAATGAAATGTCGAAGACAATCTCTGCACCACGTGAAGATTACAAAGCACATGCTCCTCGTATCGTTGTATTGCGTATTGCAAAAGAATACATCGGTGCTGTTATCGGACCAGGTGGAAAGATTATTCAAGAAATTCAACGTACTACCGGTGCTACTATCTCTATTGAAGAAGTAAATAACGAAGGTGTGGTTGAAATTGCTTCTCCAAATAAACAATCAATTGATGCAGCATTAAACTGGGTTAAAGGAATTGTTGCTGAACCAGAAGTTGGTGAAGTATATGAAGGAAAAGTAAAAACG
>JBDKGQ010000320.1:0-2650 GCA_039798145.1 Bacteroidota bacterium | reverse complement strand
TCAAAACGTTGAATCATTGCCTGAAATGGATTCGTAGTATCTTGAACTGCAGCTGCAGCTAAGTGTAACGATTTCTCATCTTTTGCAATGAATTTCACAGATGATTTTTTCAAAGCTTCGTTGATTGTTTTTTCAGTGTTTTTATCTGATAAAAGAATCGTTTCACACTTCGGATGCATCGCCTTAATCTTCTTCGACAACATCAAACCATCCATTGATTTTTTATTCTTCGAATTAAGATTATAGTCGATGAATGCAATTGTTGGCTTTTTCTTTCCAATTTGCTTCAAACACTCCTCGCCACTTGAAAACTTTAAAACAGTACTATTTTCAGTACTGCTTTCCAAATGATCCTTTAAGATTTCTGCTTGTAATGCATCATCTTCCACGATTAAAATAAGCGCCTTCGCTACTTGCTTGGCAGCTTTTGATTTTTTTGAAATTGCTGTAATCGCCATGCTCTTTTTTGCTGTAGATTTAGGGGAGCGAATTTAGGGAATTTATTGACTGAAAATCCAAATTAATTGTGGAAAAACTCCTTTGATTTCTCAACATCCAGCATTATTGTTCCGAAAACCTCGAAAAATCAGTCGTTTGAAGCCATTTTTTTAGGTCATTTCCTTGAGCCTCTAAACTTTTCTCAAAGCGAGGTTGTAGGGTGTTATAGCGCTTGAAGGAGGCAAACCAGGCATTGTTAATCTTGTCTCTTTTCTGATTGATAAAATCATATCGATGCTGATCTACAAAATCGAGATTTTTGATTGAACCAAGAATATGTCTTATCAATTCTTTTTTTGCTCGATTTTTTACTTCAGATGAAGCATCGTACTTAAACGATTTATATAGACTGTCTAATTCATAATATCCCTTTGTCATTCGCTGGTCAAACAACTGATTGTCGTGCAAAATCCCCTCGAACTCTTTTAGCAATGGTGATTCATTCCCAAATTTCTTCTTGATAAATAAAATTGCCCCTTTTTGCCCTACAAAGGTGGCTAGGTTCTCATTAAACGTAACATTGTTTTTGTCGTATTTATACGAGTGCGTCAGCTCGTGAATAATTAATTCAACCAACTCTCCTTTGCTTTTATTCAGCATGCCTGATAAAACTGGGTCATTTAACCATCCTAATGTAGACCATCCTGAGGCAGTTCCTAAATAAACATCAAGTCCCTCTGCTTTTCGCTCTAAAACTTCTTGATCTGCCATCTCACGCTTGAAAAATCCTTTGTAAGTAAAATTTCCAGCGATAGGGAAGTGCCATTCGTATTCTTGCATGCTAAACTCCGGACATGCACTTACCACATACATCAATGGACGATTATGCTGATCGTAAAAAGTAGTGTAGTTATCATTTTGGTGAAAGCCTAATTCTTCGACAGCGAACTTTTTAATTTCTGCTATCAGCAATAGTTTTTCCTTAGTTTCCTTCGGGATGCCTTTGTCATTGATTACCTCCTCGATGGGCTTCGACTCAACAATGATAATAACTTGCCCTTTAAGTTGTGCCCATGCATAGTATAGCAAGGAGTAATTCCATGCAAATAAAATAAATAGAGCAACTAATAATCCAATGAGGATTTTCTTCACAAATTTCAATTAAAAACAATAACGATTAGCTTCGCATAACGCCGCGGCTATACGTCGTCTTGCATCTTTTGTATTAACCATTGACGGCTTCGTGAATCGCTTAAGTCCCATTAAAAGCATTCGTTGTTCGTCTCCTTCGCACATTGAGTTAATCGCAGTTCTTCCATTCACGTTCACACGGTCAATCGCATTGCTTAAATAAACACGTAGGATATCCAATTCTAGAATACATGCAGCTTCTCCCTTGATATCAACCAGTTTTTGCAATCGCAATAACAATGATTCAGCAACAAATACATCAATTGCCATATCCGCTATGTTCATCAAGATCTCTTGTTCTTTTGCAAGCGACATCATATACTTCTGAACGGCAGTTCCCGCAACCATTAAAATCGATTTCTTTAGCTGGGCTAATATTTTTTTTTCATCTTCAGCACCAAAGTCAGGTATAGACATTAACTCTTTTTGTACGGCCATCGCAGGAGTCATCAAATCTAATTCTCCTTTCATAGCACGTTTTAATAGCATATCAACAATTAATAATCTGTTGATTTCATTCGTGCCTTCAAAAATTCGATTAATTCTCGAATCACGATAAGAACGATCCATTGGGAAGTCAGCAGAGAAACCATATCCTCCGTAAATCTGAACGCCCTCGTCAACAACAAAGTCTAATAATTCGGAACCTGCAACCTTTAAAATCGCACATTCCACTGCATATTCCTCAGCAGCTCCTAATAGAGCACTACTTGCATTTTTTCCTGATTGCTCTAATTCAATTTCTTTTGCTTCGATTAAATCACTTACACGATATATTGCAGATTCAACTGCAAATGTGCGAATCGCTTGTTCAGCTAATTTGTGACGAATAGCTCCGAATTTTGCAATTGGCAATTTAAACTGCATTCTTGTGTTCGCATATTCCACCGACTGGTTAACTACTTGTTTTCCTCCGCCTAATGCAGCAGCAGCTAATTTCGCACGACCAATATTTAAGATGTTAAAAGCAATTAAATGTCCTTTGCCAATTTCACCTAGTACATTTTCCACAGGTACTTTA
>JBDKGQ010000319.1:0-3094 GCA_039798145.1 Bacteroidota bacterium | reverse complement strand
CAGTATGGAGAGAAGCTATTTTATTTTGATGGAGGCACGATACGAAGAACGGATGAATACGGAGAGAAGTTATTATTTATTGATGGATCGTATGTGCGTTTTAAAAATGCCATTGGAGAAAAGGTATTTTATTTTGATGGCAAAACCATCCGCTCAAAAGATGCTTATGGCGATAAATTATATTATCTCGACTGCTCTACCCTTCGTCGTAGTAACCAATATGGGAGCAAAGAATTTTACTTCGAGGGCATCCCTGAAAAATGGGTGATTGTATGTTTAATTAAATAAAATAAACTGATGTATTTATTAAATTTAGTAGCGGGCTTTATACTGCTGTTATTTTCGTGTAATAATTCAACACAAGAAAATACTCGCGATAATATTCCATCAGAATCATCAGTAGTAATAACACCTACCGGAGAAAAATTAATTAAACGAATTGCTACACCATCAGGCTTTTCATGGGAAACGGCATCGCCAAATTCATTTGCAGAATTTTTACAAAATCTACCTTTAGCACCTGCGGGATCTCCCATTCTTGATTACGCGGGAAATCAGATTAGCAATCAATCAGAACATATTGCAATTATTAATTACGATGTAGGAAATAAAGATTTGCAACAATGTGCAGATGCTACTATTCGTTTGCGTGCTGAATATTTATTCAAGCAGCAGCGCTACGATGAAATAGGATTTCATTTTACAAGTGGAGATTTTTTCAAATGGACAGACTATGCTGATGGTATGCGACCGATAATAAATGGAAACACTGTTTCATTTTCTAAGATTGCTGCTGCAGACAATAGCTACAGTGCATTTCGTAAATACCTTGACGTCGTTTACAATTACGCAGGGACAATTTCCGTAAATAGAGAAACTGAAAAAGTAACAAGTAATGATGATATCAGTAGTGGAGATATTATCATCACGCCTGGTAGTCCGTTGGAGTAGCGGTAAATAAAAACAAAGAGAAATTATATTTATTAGCCGAAAGCTATATGCCTGCACAATCTATCCACGTCCTGACCAATCCTTTTGAAAGTGGTATTAGTCCTTGGTATCATTTAGACTTAAACAACGGTAGTATTGAAACCGCCCGCTATACGTTTAGCATAGCGAACATTAAGCGATTTAAGTAAATAATTTGATTTGCTTGCTCGTTAAATTCCGAGTTTAAAAATAGTTCTCGATAAGACAGGGGGCCACCAGGCCCCCGCCCGCAGTAAAGTTATCTATTAAAAAATGATTATCCGGTTAATAAACATTTACAAACGTTTAATTTTCTCCATCGGAATCAGGACTCATCAATTATATCATTTAATAGGTAAGATTGAGCCTCCAACAGTAATTACGGGCAAAGTCGGCCCAAGCTTGGTCACCTCAAACAATAACCTGTTAGTTATTTCCACAAATAATTCTAGGAGGGAATTAGTACAACCCGTAAATTTGAATACTATTAAAATTATAGCAGTTGATTAGAGGGAAATGCTTTCATTCCATCTATTCATTTATTATTTCAATTTGTCGGGATTTTACTAAAACATCAATTAATAAAAATGAAAACTAAAAGTTTAATCACAGCGCTCTTATTAGCTGCAAGCAGCGCCTTCGCGCAAGTGCCATCGTATGTACCTACTAACGGACTCGTAGGATGGTGGCCATTTAATGGCAATGCAAATGATGAGAGTGGGAATGGGAATAATGGTGTGGTAAATAGTGCTACATTAGCAAGTGATAGAGTTGGAAATTCAACATCGGCATATAATTTTAATGGACAAAACAATTTCATTAATATCCCTAATTCCATAAGTCTTAACCCCAATATTATATCTATAAGTACCTAGGTTTACCCAAGTGTTTTTGGCCCGAGTGAACAATATATAATAGATAAATCTATTGATTTAAATCCTGGAAGTGTAAATAGAAGCTGGGCTATTAGAATTGGAGGAAATGGAGAACTTGGAATAGAAATTAGAGTCAATAATGTTTGGTATTATTTCAATTCAACAACTCCATTAACGCTAAATCAATGGAACAATCTAATTTTTATTTATGATGGAAACACAGTTAAATTACTTAAAGATAATTTAGAAATAATCAATCAAAGTTTAGTGGGAACATTGTCAAATTTTAATTATAATTTATCAATCGGATATTTTCCACATGCTAATATGCCTCCTTACGGTTATTTTTTTAATGGCAAAATTGACGACATCGGAATCTGGAACCGCGCACTTACCCAACAAGAAATTACAAACTTATATTATGCTCAATCTTGCACTAGTAATACTATCACCGCCGACGGTCCAACGACATTTTGTTCAGGTAACTACGTGAACTTAACAAGTGATGTTGTGGGTGGGACATACCAATGGAAAAAGAATGGAGTGAATGTTACCAGCAATGGCACATTGCGCACTTACAAAGCAACTGCAACAGGATCTTATACTTGCGTTGCAACGTGTAACGGGACTGCCTTAACGAGCAATGCCATTCAAGTAACAACTAAAACAAATGCCTTTGCCTCTTTAACTGCGAGTGGAGCGACTTCGTTCTGCGCAGGTGATAGCGTAACTCTTAACTGCACTAACCTTGGAAGCAATTACAGCGTGCAATGGTATCGTACCAACATCTCCATGGAGAATGCAACGAATTACTCGTTGGTAGTAAAACAACCGGGCACATACAAAGTAGTTACTAAGAACTTAACTACAGGATGTTCACGTATTAGTGGTAGTGCAATTACTACTAACGTAAATTGCAGAATTGCTAATAACAACCTATCTGAACCAACAAGCAATGATATCAACGAAGAATCAAAAACACTTGCACCAGAATTATCACAAGGAGTAAATCTATTCCCGAATCCGAATAACGGTTCTTTCAAATTTACATTCGAGGGCGAGGTAGAAGGCGAAGGAACAATTCAGGTCATCAATGCAATGGGACAAACTATATATCAGTCGCAAGTAACAGCAGAAGATAATCGCATTAGCAAAGAAATTTTCTTAGGAGATCACTATCAGAAAGGCATCTACATTGTGCGCTTGTTAATCAACGGCGGACAAAATGATAGTCGTATGATTGTACAATA
>JBDKGQ010000318.1:0-2654 GCA_039798145.1 Bacteroidota bacterium | reverse complement strand
GTGAAAGGAAAAGAAGGAGAGATTAAAAAACTTAGAATTACCAAGCAAGCAGATTAAAATGAAGCAACATAATTTCGGTGCAGGTCCTGGAATATTACCGCAGGAAGTAATTGTAGAATCCGCAAAAGCCGTTCTGAACTTTAACAATTCAGGACTTTCAATTCTTGAAATCTCCCACCGCAGTGAAGGCTATGAGGCGGTCATGGACGAAGCCAGAAGTCTTGTTCGTGGGTTACTAAATGTTCCTGATACACACGAAGTATTATTCCTTCATGGCGGTGCGAGTACTCAATTTGCGATGGCACCTTTGAATCTGCTGAAAAACAAAGCGGGCTATATTGAGTCTGGTGTATGGGCTCAAAAAGCCATTCACGAAGCAAAGATGATTGGGCAAGTAGAAATTGTTGCTTCTTCTTCGGACAAAAACTTCTCGTACATTCCGAAAGATTTCATTATTCCATCTGACATTGATTATCTACACATCACTTCCCTTTAGTATGTGATATGTCGAGTGATATTTTTAGTCGACCAATTGATGTATCTCAATTCGGATTGATTTACGCCGGAGCACAAAAAAATATGGGTCCTGCGGGAGCAACACTGGTTATTGTGAAGAAAGATTTGCTAGGTAAAACAGGCCGACAGATTAATTCTATGTTGGATTACAATGTACATATCAAAGCTGAATCGATGTACAACACCCCTCCTGCTTTTCCAGTATATGTATGCATGCTTACTTTGCGATGGCTGAAAAAAATGGGAGGCGTTGCTGCTATTGAAAAAATGAATATTGAGAAAGCAAAACTTTTTTATGATGCGTTAGATAATAATCCTAACTTCATTGGTAATGTTGTAAAAGAAGATCGAAGTCTGATGAATGCCTGCTTTAATTTAAAAGACCATTCACAAGAAGAAAAATTCTTAGCTGCTTGTGATACAAATGGAATTGTTGGCATCAAAGGGCATCGCTTATCAGGAGGATTTAGAGGTAGTTTGTATAATGCTTTGCCGATTGAGAGTGTGCGTGTACTAATTGATGTGATGAATAATCTTTAATTAAGATTAAACGCTCGCTTTTAAATCGATTGAAAGCACTAATTTTGCAAAACTAATTTTGGAAAAATCATGGCTATATTAAAACCATTTCGTGGAGTACGACCAACAAAAGAACTTGTTAAGAGAGTAATTTGTCGCCCCTATGATGTATTAGATGAAAAAGAAGCAAGAGTTGAGGCTAATGGCGACTCTTATTCATTCTATCACGTAATAAAACCAGAGATTGATTTCCCAGACGATTTTGATCACTACTCGCCTGAGATTTATAAAAAAGGAAAGGCGAACTACGAGCAGATGAAAGCAGAAGGAGTATTCTTTCAAGATGAGAAAGAGTGCTTATACATCTATGCTCAAACAATGAATGGTCGTACGCAGTACGGCATTGTTGGATGTGCGGGTGTGGAAGATTACTTCAATGATATTATTAAAAAGCACGAGTTAACAAGACCAGATAAAGAAGAAGATCGCAAGACGCATGTGCGTGTTGGTAATATGAATGCAGAGCCTGTATTCTTTGCTTATCCGCAAGTAGTAGCGCTTGATGAAATTGTTAATGAAATTATCAAGCACGAGCCTGCATATAATCTTACAACAGATGACGGCATTGGACATACCTTTTGGGTGGTGAATGATGATGCAACTATACAATCAATTGTTCATCATTTCGAGCAGATTCCTTATACCTATGTTGCAGACGGACATCACCGTACAGCTGCGGCTGCTCTTGTGGGAAAAGATTTGAAAGAAGCTAATCCGAATCACACAGGAAATGAAGAGTACAATTTCTTTTTAGCGGTTCACTTCCCGGATAATCAATTACAGATTATGGATTATAATCGCGTTGTAAAAGATTTGAATGGGTTATCTAACGAAGAGTTTTTAAATAAAATTTCGGAGAAGTTTGATGTTAGTGTTGTTGGTTCGGAAGAACATCGCCCTGCGCAATTACACAACTTCGGAATGTACTTAGCTGGACAATGGTATTCGTTGACTGCTAAAGCTGGAACTTATAATGATGCTGATCCAATTGGAGTTTTAGATGTTACTATTTTAAGCGAAAGTATATTAGCTCCGATTTTAAATATCGTTGATTTACGCAAAGACAAACGCATTGAGTTTGTTGGTGGTTTACGCGGACTTGGCGAATTAAAGCGTAGAGTTGACAGTGGTGAAATGAAAGCCGCTTTTGCTTTATATCCTGTAACGATGAAGCAGTTGATTGACATTGCAGACAACGGATTAATCATGCCACCTAAAGTAACTTGGTTTGAACCTAAACTGAGAAGTGGTTTAGTGATTCACGAGTTGGCGTAGATATTTTCTTTGTTGAACTATCAATTTTAAAACATTGATCAATTCATCTAACAAAAACAAAGATCATATTTCATTTATTGAAGAGGAGTCTTTATTAGAAGGCTTTCACATTGTATTGACCACTCATAATTCGCGAACATCTGCGAGAATGAAGAAATACAATGTTCGTAAGGGTCCTGCACTCCGCTTAGGTCTTGAGGAAGAAATTGCACTCACTCGTATTTTCGGAAAAATCATTCGAGAAAGTGGTTTCAGATGTATTGCATATAACATCTGTGTTGATC
>JBDKGQ010000317.1:0-4119 GCA_039798145.1 Bacteroidota bacterium | reverse complement strand
TTCCGTATCGTCTGAGTAGGTATAAAAATAATGTTCAGCGCACCTGCCTTCGCTATTTATTTTGCTCATCGCTCTCCAACGATTTTTATCATCCAAGATATAATCTTCCATTTCCGTTAATGTTGGAACTGGCTTTTCACTTTTTAAAACCCACACCTCCGTATTTGTTTTTGTTTTGCCTTTGTAAAATGATTTGTATGTGATGCAATCATTCGGACTATAACAAGTTGTATTTAAAAACTCATTGCCCAATGAATCTAAAACAATGCGTTGTTCAACGCTCGGTACTGAATCACCTGCAAATGACCAATACACGACCTTGCCTCGTGTTGCAGTATCTTTTACATGCAGAAAGGCAATCTTTAAAGTAGAATCGGCCTTGAATAAAGTATCAGCAAATAATGTTTTGTTGTATTGATAATACAGCTTATTAAACCAAATCAAATCTCCTTGCTTATTGCGTGCTACTTTACGCGTAAGTTGTCCGTTTGAATTGTAATCGTAAGTAATATACAATGTGGGCTCCGTAGGAACTTTAGAAAACTTAACCTTCTTTATTAATTGTTCTTGTCGGTTGTAAGTAGAAATCGACAATGTATCACAATTTTGGTTGTCACAATCGCATTTAATTTCTACGCAAGTATATTGTGCGTTGGAAACTATTGAAATCAAACAGAACAAGAATGCTGCAATCGTTTTTTTCATTTTGCAAATGTAATGCATAAAAAAAAAGGTGCCTCGCGACACCTTTAAAATTTATTTGATAAATATTTTACTTCGATAAATATCATTTTCTGTCATAACCATCACAAGGTAAACTCCTGGAATGATTCGCTCTGTATTTATCATATTGCTGCTTGATGGATTTTTTAATTCTTCTATCATCGCACCACCGCAGTTATACAAACAAATGTTCTTTAGTTCAGTTCCGTTGTTAGCGTCAATTCGGATATAGCCATCACCGTTATACAATTTAATTTGTTGAGCATTTCCAATTTCTTGTACTCCAACTGTGTTGATGATAACAGGAGTAGAGATTGCAGGACATCCAATCGAATCAGTAATTGAAACGGTATAAGTTCCATTTTGAGTTACGGTGTAATTTTGTGTCGTAGCATTTGCAATCGGCTGTCCATTATAATTCCACTGATATGTGAATGCATACGTAGATGAAAGATTCAAACCATTAGCTGAGATAACAGGCAATGCAGTAGACCAATAAAAAGGAACATTCGTAGAAAGTGTAACAGTGTTAAATGTTGCTGTATTTCCACTGCTTGTTTGATCGGGTACCGTTGTTCCTGAAGCAATATTGAAATTCCAATAACCAACTAAACCGTTCGAAGTAGGAGAGATATGGCGATTATATCCCGCTAAAATTTCAGATTTAGATTTTGCAATATTCCAGATACGTACTTCATCAATTTGTCCATTGAAATAACGCGTTTGCGACTGACCTGCATCCGCTAAGCGACCAAAACGAACTGGATAAGCTGTATTTGGGTTCATCGTACCATCGAAGTAACGAGATGCCACTTGAATTCCATTGACAAATAACTTCGATGAATCACCATCATAAGTACCTGCAACATGAGTCCATGTATTCAAAGTTAATACATTCGCTGGTGAGGTTAAATCTTGCCACCCTAAAACATTGCCCAATGGATCAACTCCTGAAAAGCAAAAAGATAATTGACCTGAACCACCACAACGTAAAACAAATCCTTGTTCTCCATTCAAACTCCAGCTATGCTTACATACAATTGAATTGTCATAGCTATTTGTTCCAAAAGCCGAGGGCTTTATCCATGCCTCCACAGTTATTGCAGAGTCCATGTGTAAATTGCTATCGGTAGTAAATGAAACGTAACTGGAAGTACCATTCAAAATTATGGACTTCGTATTTGCAGTGCATTGTGCTAATAATAAGTTGGGAAGCCCAATTTTTTTCATAAGCTGGTTTTTCAGGAATTGTAAAGATAAAATTTTGTTCGAAAAATAACAACCATCTATGATTATCTTTGCCCCATGAATCACCCAGGAAGTATCAATATTGCAGATTATACCTACGAGCTGCCAAATGAAAAGATTGCTGCTGCGCCGACATCCGATCGTGGAGATTCAAGGTTGTTGATTTATAACAAGGGGATGATTAATGATCAAGTTTTTACTTCCATTAAGTCCTGTTTACCATCTCCATCTACGCTCGTTTTTAATAATACGAAAGTTGTTAAGGCCCGCTTGTCATTTCAAAAAGAGACAGGAGCCAACATCGAAGTGTTTTGCTTAGAGCCTCAAAAAGGAATTACCGTTGAACAATCATTTGCTAAACGTGATACTACTAACTGGATTTGTATGATTGGTAATTCAAAAAGGTGGAAGGAAGAGGTTTTGAATTTGAAGTTACTTGTTGCAAATACGGAAGTTGTTTTGTCTGCTGCGCGATTAGAAAACTACGGACAAGAATCGTTAATTCAATTTACATGGAATAATCCTGATTTTTCTTTCAGTGAGATTTTAGAAATAGCTGGAGAACTTCCATTGCCGCCCTATATGAATCGTACAGCAACTGCGGATGACCGTATCCGTTATAATACTGTTTATGCTGTTTACGAAGGTTCTGTTGCAGCTCCAACTGCAGGACTTCATTTTACCAATGAATTATTGCAGGATTTAACATCACATGGTGTTGAAACGCTTGATGTTTTACTACATGTAGGTGCGGGTACATTCAAACCCGTGAAGGCCGATAGTATGAAGGATCATGAAATGCACGCAGAGCGTATTAAGGTCAGCGTTGATACGATTGAAAAACTGAATCAACAAAAAAAGCATCGTAAGATAATTCCAGTAGGTACAACCTCAACACGAACACTTGAAAGTCTTTATTGGATGGGCGTTCAAATTATTGAACATCGTCATCAAGCAGGTGATTTTTCAGTTAGCCAATGGGAGCCTTATGAATCGAAAAATAATTTTACTGTTGATGAGGCATTGACTGCATTAATCAACTATGCAAAGCAAAATGAATTGGATTTTATTGAAGGCTTTACGCAGATAATAATTGCTCCTGGTTATGAGTTTAAAATCATTGATGGATTAATCACCAATTTTCATCAGCCACAGAGTACATTGTTGTTATTAGTTGCAGCTTTAATTGGTAACGATTGGAGAAAAGTATACGATCATGCGTTACAAAACAATTATCGTTTCCTAAGTTATGGCGATAGTTCTTTACTACTTCCTTAATTAGCACTCAGGTACATTCACCGAAATATTTGTTGCGAGTCCGCCTTCGGAAGTTTCTTTGTATTTCGCACTCATATCTTTCGCCGTTTCCCACATACTCTTAATCACATCTTCTAAGCTTACACGAGCTGATAATGGATCGCTTTCTAAAGAAATATTCGAAGCAGTGATAGCCTTAATAGCACCCATACTATTTCGTTCAATACATGGAATCTGTACTAAACCACCAATAGGATCACACGTTAATCCGAGGTGATGCTCCATTGCAATTTCTGCAGCCATTAATACTTGTCCTGGACTTGCACCTAAGCATTCAGCTAATGCAGCAGCAGCCATTGCACTGCTAACACCAATCTCCGCCTGACAACCGCCCATTGCTGCGCTAATCGTTGCATTCTTTTTAAACAGCGTTCCAATCTCACCTGCAGTAATGATAAATCGAACAATTTTATCTTCTGAAAAATCTTTTTCGAAACAATAAGCATACATCAATACAGCTGGAATCACACCTGCGGCACCGTTAGTAGGTGCAGTGATGATTCTTCCGAAAGAAGCATTCTCTTCATTCACCGCCAATGCAAAACAACTAATCCATTTGTTGACCGAATTAAAATCTTTCTCGCTGTTACGAATGCAATCAATCCATTCATCAACGTTGGTGTATTTCGCATTCGGCAATAGCTTGTTATTAATTTCAGCTGCACGACGTTTTACTTGTAATCCTCCAGGTAAAATTCCGTTTTTATGTGCACCACGATAAATACAATCTTTAATTTCTTTCCAGATATGTAAGGCCTTTTCGATAATTTCTTCTCTCGTTCTCCACGCTTGCTCATTTAAAAAAATCAAGTCGCTGACCGATACATTTAA
>JBDKGQ010000316.1:0-2627 GCA_039798145.1 Bacteroidota bacterium | reverse complement strand
AATGATCCTAAAGATTTAGCCAATTACCCTCGGATGCCAGAAGCAGATATTGCTTTATTAAAAGCCGCCGGTTGCGATATTGTTTTTCTTCCAACACCATTAGAAATATATCCCAACGGAGCAGAACTACTAGATTTATCTTTCGGATTTATGGAAGAAACGATGGAAGGAGCCTTCCGTCCAGGACATTTTAAAGGAGTCGCTACCGTAGTAAATCGGTTATTTGAAATTGTTCAGCCTACTAATTCTTACTTCGGAGAAAAAGACTTTCAGCAGTTGGCTATCATTCGTAAAATGGCAGCTATGCTAAAGCATTCCACCACAATTATTGGTTGCCCAACTTTACGTGAGCAAGACGGCCTGGCAATGAGCTCACGAAACTTATTACTCACACCAGAACAACGTAAAGCAGCGCCCATCATCTATAAAGCGATGGAGATGGCGAGAGAATTTATTCCTCATCAAAGCCCTGCAGCAGTCATTGAACTTGTTAGGCGCTACATCCAAAAGAGTCCTTACTTAAGTGTTCAATATTTTCAGTTAGTAAATCCGGATACGCTCGAAGACATTACCCAATGGGAGGAGGGGACAAACGTGCAAGGTTGTATTGCTGTTTTAACGGAAGGTCCTCGTTTGATAGATAATATCCGATATACTGTTTAATTTTTTCGACTAATTACTTGGATTATTTACCTTTGTCGCCGTTATGACAATACAGGTACTCAAGTCTAAAATTCACAGAGCGAAAATTACGCAGGCAGAATTACATTATGTTGGAAGCATCACGCTTGACCAGGATTTAATGGATGCCGCCAATCTCATTGAAGGAGAAAAGGTTCACGTTTTAAATATTAATAATGGGGAGCGACTTGAAACCTACGTTATTACAGGAAAAAGAGGTTCTGGACAAGTATGCATTAACGGACCAGCTGCCAGAAAAATGCAGGTTGGAGATATCGTTATTGTAATCAGCTATGCGGGTATGGACTTCGAAGAAGCTAAATCATTCAAGCCAACGCTTTGTTTCCCTGATCAGAATAATCGCCCAACAAACTCATAAGCTTTGAAAAGCCTTACATCAATTCTTAAAACACTTTTATTTTTAGTAATTGGTGGAGGATTATTATGGCATACCTTTAAAAATCAGGATTTATCTCTCATTTTTTCGAGAATTAAAAATGCTGATTTATCATGGGTGGCCTTGTCTATTTTCGTTTCTATTGCTGCCTTAATCAGCAGGGCCATGCGTTGGAAACAATTAATTGAACCCCTTGGCTATAAACCCCGATTATCATCCGCCTTTAATGCGGTTATGTTCGGTTATGCTGCAAACATGGCTATTCCTCGTTTAGGAGAGGTTAGTCGTTGTGGCGCCCTTAGCAAATCTGACGATATTCCATTTGAAAAGTTAATTGGAACAGTCATCATCGAAAGAACCTGCGACGTAATCATGCTTGTCGTGTGTATCCTTTTATCAGCCCTATTCGAATTTGAATTGTTAGGCGGATTTTTATCAAAACATATTTTTAATCCAATTATGAATGCGGTAGGTAACTCGTATTTATTGGGAGTGCTACTAATAATATTCTTAATCGCTTTCATTATTGCCTACCGATTAATCATAAAACACTACTATCAACACCCCTTCATTGTAAAGGTAAAATCTTTCTTAATAGGATTAGCTGACGGATTGGTAGCTGTAACCCGATTAGAGAATAAATGGCTTTTTGTTTTCCATTCATTATTTATTTGGGCGATGTATTTCTTAATGACCTATGTGTGCTTCTTTGCATTGCCTGAAACAAGCGGACTTTCTCCAATGGCTGGACTATTTATCATGGTGATAGGAGCTATTGGAATGACAGCTCCTGTTCAAGGTGGTATAGGGGTATATCACTTATTGGTTTCAGAAGGAATCATTTTATACGGATTAACTCCTGACGACGGGATTACTTTTGCAACACTGGTACACTCAGGACAAACATTACTTTTAGTGCTTTTAGGAGGTATCTCTATGATTTATTTGTTTTTCTTTACCAAACCTATTTCAAGTAAAATGTCATGAGTTTAAGGTCTTTACACGCGAATCTTTAATCAAAAAGATAGAAGAATGGCGTCATCAAAAATGTAAGATTGTGTTCACAAATGGGTGCTTTGACCTGCTTCAGTTGGGCCATGTTGACTATTTAGCAAAAGCTGCAGACTTAGGAGATTACCTTATTATTGGAGTTAATACCGATGCTTCGGTGAGTCGGATTAAAGGACCTTCAAGACCAATTACAGATGAAACTTCAAGAACAACGGTATTATCTGCGTTAGAGAGTGTAAGTGCTGTTGTACTTTTCGACGAAGAAACCCCCTATGAACTGATAAAAGCGCTTCTGCCAGATATATTGGTAAAGGGTGCCGACTATCAAATAGATCAGATTGTAGGAGGTGATATTGTTTTAGGCCGTGGAGGAGAGATTAAGACCATCGCCTTTGTGGACGGATACTCCACTTCTGCAATTGAAAAGAAGATTAAAGGCCAATAATTTGAAAAATGTAATGTTTTGCCGTTTTTTATGCGCACCTTTATGGTAGTGAGCGTATATATGCCAAACAAAAAAATTAAACAGACATGAAAA
>JBDKGQ010000315.1:0-2982 GCA_039798145.1 Bacteroidota bacterium | reverse complement strand
ATGCGGCATACCTCAAGAAAAAACAAAAGTAAAATTATCAGAACTGAATACAACAACCTGTAAACCTGGCAGTGGTTGCTGCTAAACAAAATGGAATTAGTAAAGAAATACAAAAAACCTATTGTGATTATTGCAGGCCTTATTGCTTTGAATATTGCGTATGGCTTCGACCCTCGATTTACTTTAATCAATCTATTATGGTTATTGGTATGAAAAAAAACGTCCTTGTTTTATGTACTGGAAACAGTTGCCGCAGTCAGATGGCGCATGGCTACCTACAACATTTTTATGGCAATGAAATGGATGTTTACAGCGCGGGAATAGAGACGCATGGAGTTAATCCGAGAGCGATTGCAATTATGAAAGAAGATGATATTGATATTTCGAATCACACTTCTAACAACGTTAATGAGTATTTAGAAATCCCGTTTGATTTCATCCTTACAGTATGCGATCACGCAGCAGAAAATTGTCCGTATATACCAGGCAATGCTATTCGAATTCATCATTCCTTTTCAGATCCATCAAAACTACACGGAACAGAAGATGAAATACATCAAGCCTTTGAGAAAACTCGAAATGAAATAAAAGAATACTGTGCTAATTTGAAAGATAAAATCAACGCGTAATTAAAATACAATTCCGCAGATAACAATCTTACGCATTTTTAATTCTTGCCCTGGAGTTAAAGCAGTACCAGGAACAATATTATTCATCTGATAAAGTTTTTTCTGACGAACTCCGTATGCTTGCGCAATATCGTACATCGTTTCACCTTCACGAACGGTGTTTCTACCTCTGCTCTACCCTTTTTAGGTTTTACGAAAACGATATCACCAATATGTAGAATATCATTTTTCTCAGCTTCATTATACTCTAAAATTTGCCATAACTCTAGATTATATTGCTTGGCAATTTTTAAATAAGAGTCTGATTTTTCAACGTAAACGAAAGGAATATTATTAATCGTTGCTAATCCATTTAACACTTTCACACGTGGCGTAATTTTTACTTTAATCGGTTTATTATCTTCATTCACCACCTCTTTTTTCTTCTCCTTGTGCTTCTCTTCTTTGTTATCAGCAATTGGTAAAGGCGTACCACCCTGATCTAAAACCTGCAGATTATAACGCTCAATTATTTCAATTAACTTATCTGCATAAACCGGATTAGTTGCATATCCTGCTTGCTTCAATCCTTTAGCCCAACCTTTATAATCATCGATTGGCAAATCAAATAGGAACTTATAGCGGTCGCGGGTGCGCAAAAAATTACTGTGATCATCATATGATTCTTCTACTGAGCTATACTTACGAAAACATTCATTGGGCGCATCATCATCCATGTAGTAGGTATCACCACCCCAGTCTTTATGACACTTAACACCAAAATGATTTTTTGCCACTTTCGCAAGTGAGCTATTTCCATAATCAGACTCAAACATTCCTTGCGCCATGGTGATTGATGCAGGCACTCCTGTCTTTTTCATATCAGCAATTGCTGCTTCTTTAAACTGTGCGATGTACTGTTCAGCAGTTAAACGCGGTTCATCTTGAGCAAATGAATAAGAACTAACTATAGCTATAAGACTTAACAGAAGGGCAAACTTTTTCATAACTCAAAGTTACAATAGATTGAAAATAGATTATCAGTTGTAAAACGTGTTAATCAACATGGTATTGTTAATCGATATGCAGGTATTGTAAACCACCCGTATGAATCGCCAATAGGTTATCATAACGTGAAAAAAATCCATTCGTAATCATATCATGGATAGCCCAAAACATTTTCCCTGTGTAAATAGGCTCAATTTTAAAATCGTTGAGCTGATTAAAATCGCTGAAAAATTGCATTAATTCATCTGGCACCTTGGCATAACCACCATGATGATAGCCATTGTAAATAGTATAGTTTGTATTGGTTGTTTTTTCTCCGTTGGATAAAAACGTTTCGATGTTTTTTTGCAGAAAGTCCTTGCCTTTTAGCACAGCAATTCCGTGGATTGACTGACTTGAATTTGCTCCACTAATAATCCCCGCCATGGTTGCGCCCGTTGCGATGGGCAATACTAAATGATTGAATGTTGCTGGAATATAATCGGTGATTGTTTGACAACCTTTAACCGCTAATTGATTGGAGCCTCCTTCGGGAAGAATTAATTGATTTTCAAACTGATTAAAAAACTCATGATTAAAATTCTCACATAACTCGCGATAAAGTTGCGAATGGACGAAATTAATTTCCACACCTAATTTACGTAAACGCGCTAGCGTTATACTTTTCTCAACCATACTTTCATCACCACGAACAATAGCTATGAATCGTTTTTCAGGTAACTGACTTTTTAATGAATCGAATGCTGCAAGGTGATTTGAGTAGGCACCACCAAAGGTGATTATGGTTTGATGATTTTCTTTTTTTACTTCATCGATATTATGCAGCAGTTTGAAATATTTATTCCCTCCCAAAAACCTATCAATCGCATCCAGTCGCAAGACAGAAACATTGCTGATATGTGAAGTTGGGAAATTTACTTTTTGAATGGGAATAAATTGATGTTGGAGCATGGAGGGTAAAAATAGAACTTTCAGACTAATATGAATAACGTTTAAAATTTCAATTCTCAAATTATTAATAATACCCCCTTGCATTTATTGGTTAATTGCTAATCAATATATGTTCTTTCTTTTGTCTTGACACAAAATGAAAGAACCAAAGAAAAAGTCAAGGCTTCACTTTATTCTTTTGCTAGCAAATTTTTTCCTTGATAAAATTGCTACAAATTCAGTGATTTCCTCGCAGGCTCTGAACTTCTAAATTTGTTTAACGCAATTTTATCTTCGTCAAAAACCGAATAAACTGAGGCCTAATACCCTTTTTTAAATTATAGAACAATGTCCGCCTTAAAATAATTGCGGAAATAAGCTGACAGAGAAAGCAACGAATAGAAATAAGCGTTGTTTGAGACCTATAGTAATTGCT
>JBDKGQ010000314.1:0-2672 GCA_039798145.1 Bacteroidota bacterium | reverse complement strand
GAAGTAGATACTATCCGAGTTGAATTACGCGATGCCGCAACAGGTGTAAATGTTGAAGCATCAGCAACTGGAGTATTGTCAACAGATGGAACAGTAGCATTTAGTTTACCAGGCAGTGTAGTTGGAAATAGTTACTATATTGTTGTTATCCATAGAAATTCAATTCAAACGTGGTCAGCTTCAGCAGTAACACTTAGCTCAAGTACTTCATATGACTTTACAACTGCAGCAACGCAAGCGTATGGTGATAATATGCTAGAAATTGAGACTGGAATTTTTGCAATATATTCAGGAGATATGAATCAAGATGAATTTATTGATCCATTTGACTATGGTATCTATAGCGATGACAACAACAACTTTGCATCTGGTTATTATGCAACCGATTTAAATGGTGATGGATTTGTTGATCCGTTTGACTATGCGATTTACAACGAAAACAATAATAACTTCGTGATGTCTTCTCATCCGTAATAGGATAAATTCTCTCGCCTTTTTTGTTTTCAGAGGAATACTATACTTTTACACCATATTATTTAAGCAATGAATCAGAATTCAAAATTTGCAACTAAAGCAATACATGCAGGACAAGAGCCTGACCCTACAACGGGCGCAATCATGACTCCAATTTATCAAACCTCTACTTATGTACAAGAATCACCAGGTGTGCATAAAGGCTATGCTTATGCGAGAGGTAAGAACCCTACTCGCACTGCACTAGAGCAATGTATTGCAGCGCTTGAAAATGCTAGCTACGGATTATGTTTTAGTAGCGGACAAGGAGCTTCTGATGCAATTATAAAATTATTGTTGCCAGGTGATGAAGTGATTGCTACGAATGATTTATATGGTGGAAGTTATCGTATGTTCACGAAGATATTTGAACCACTGGGAATCAAATTTCATTTCGTAAATATGTATGATGCGGATGCGATAAAAAATCATATCAATGCAAATACAAAAATGATTTGGGTAGAAACACCAACGAATCCTACTATGCAAATCATAGATATCCGTAAGTGTGCTACAATTGCTAAGGATAATAATTTAATTTTAGTAGTAGACAATACATTCGCCTCTCCTTATTTGCAAAATCCGTTAGATATGGGTGCTACAATTGTAATGCATTCGGTGACTAAATATTTAGGCGGGCATAGTGATGTAGTGATGGGTGCTATCTGTACAAATGATAAAGCGTTATATGATCGTCTCGCTTTTATCCATAATTCATGTGGGGCAACACCAGGACCGATGGATAGCTTTTTGGTGTTACGTGGAATAAAAACATTGCATGTTAGAATGGATCGCCACTGCGATAATGGAGAAGTAATTGCCAACTTTTTACGCAATCATCCTAAAGTGGATAAAGTATACTGGCCAGGTTTCCCTGATCATCCTAATCATGATATCGCTAAAAGTCAGATGAAACGTTTTGGTGGAATGATTTCTTTCACGTTAAAAGATGCCACGTTAGAAGAAACTTTTGCAATGGCTTCTAAAGTGCGCGTATTCTCTCTTGCAGAGTCGTTAGGAGGTGTTGAATCACTCTTGAATCATCCAGCAACTATGACACATGCATCTATTCCGAAAGAAGAAAGAGAGAAGGCAGGAGTTACTGATGGATTAATACGTTTAAGCGTCGGAATCGAACATATTGATGATTTAATTGCTGATTTAACACAAGCCATAGGCTAAATGACAAATAAATGACTGAATAACTCGTTGAAACTTGCTATTACCGATTTAAATGCTTTGCTTTACCAAATTAAGCAAAGCATTTTTCTTTTATGGCAATTTTAGATAATACGCAAGACACTTCAGATGATATATTAATGGATTATTCCAACATCATGCATGTATGGCTGATGAAAATAATTGCTTTTTATAGTGTGGTTTATACTTTCATTAATATTTATTTAGAGGATGTTCAACAAGCCTACGCTACCGCCATTTCTTTAGTATTAGTATCAACTTCATATTTCATCTACAATAAAGGATTAGTTTTTACTTCTAAACTATTTAATCTTGTAAATATTTTAGCAACGATTACGGTGTTATCTGTAATGGCAGGAGTAATGTCGTTAATGTTTTTATATTATTTCCCATTAATAATAGCTACATTGATTTTGTTTCAAGGAAAACAGCAAATGACCGGTTATACAATGTCAGGAATTGTCGTGGTGTTGTTATTAATGACTAGTAGAGTAGAACAACCTTACGATGTCATTCATTTAAATACTGACCATTTAAAAGCAGATCAGTTTGTCAATATTATAGGTGTTTGTGGTCTTTGTATTCTGTTGCTATTTTTTGCGAATAAAAGCATGACACATATCCGAAAAAATTTAGTTGATCAGGCATTTGAACTTCGTAAAAAAAATGATCAGCTTACCGCAGTTATTTACACAAGAGAAAAAATGATGTCGGTAATCTCTCATGATTTACGATCACCAATAATCGCATTGAATTCAGCAATGAATATTTTTTCTGATCAGGAAATAGATCCAGCCTTTCAAAGAGAGATTGTAGGGGATATTAAAAAGAAATCTGTTAAGTTATTAACGATGATTGATGATTTATTAGCTTGGACAAAGTCACAATCAGAGTCAGTAAATTGTACGATAGAAAAAATAAGTATTGCACATTTTAAAGAATATTTAACAGACTTAATC
>JBDKGQ010000313.1:0-3920 GCA_039798145.1 Bacteroidota bacterium | reverse complement strand
AGGAAGTGATCCTGGTTGTCCATCGAAACCACCTAAGATATCACGTCCAACAAAGTTATAATGCATACTAGCCGCAGGAACTGGGTTAGTAGAAGTTTGCCAGTTATGACCAGCACCTACTAAAGGAAGATTTTGAGAGCTGCTGCTATAGTAATTTGTCTGAGCGTAAGTAGAAGTTGTTCCAGTTACATCATCTTCAGTTCCAGTTACATCATCTTCAACTAGTACTGCATTTAAACGGAAATCACCACTTAAGTTGGCAGCAAATGTTGATGATACATTGATATCAACCTGGCGAGTAGTAGCATTATAAGTTGCACTTACTCCTACGTCAGCAGGACTAACATCACTAATTCTAGTTTGATAAGTTGCTTCAAAATCTGTTGGATCTACATCGTTCGATTTACGATCAACACATCCACTAGGGTATCCACCGATTAATGTTCCAATACCTGCATCGTATGCTGTATTAGCCATAGGATCAGAATTATGAACTGCAACAACGATTGCTGTTCCAGGATGTACTGTATCGATTTGCTCTGTGTAAACAGCACCACGAGGGCACCATCCGCACCATGTACCTGTTGCTTCTTCAATTAAAACACGCTTCTCAGGTAAGTATGATAATCCAGTTACCATTGTGTTTAATGTATCATCAGAACGGTCTGCATCATTTGCAAGATCTACCCAAACTTTTGTTGGATAAGGATTCGCAACAGCAACGTTAATCGGAGTATTGTGAGTAAAGCTATAAACGTTACCAGAAGTTAAGTTGATGTTTGATAAAGTAGAAGTATAAGTTGTTCCGTTAACTTCATATTTAACATCTACGTTATTGATTGTGTTAGCACCTAAATTTTGAATTTCACCTGTCACAGTTGAAGTTCCTGGCACTACTACATAAGGGTCTGCAGAAACAGAACGTAATTTAGCTTGATCAGCAGCTTGTGTTCCATAGATGAAAGCATAGTAGCTATTATCAACTGGAGTTGGATCAGCACCTGCTAATGATGCAAGAGCTGGAGAACCAGCTACCATTAATGCAGTTGATGAATTGATTTGTAATCCAGCCGATACGTTAACTGCACCAGCATGACGTTGATCAACAATGTAAATGTTGTTTGTTCCTTCTTCTAAAACGATTGACCAATAAGTCCAAACTGCAGCTGAAGCTACCGATGTGTATGAAGAGAATAATACCCACGTTTGCTGACTACCAGCAACACCGAAAGTTTGAGTTACAATACTGTCGTTTGCTCCAGATCCTTTAATACCTAAAATACAAACTGAATTGTCTGGAATGTTTGCGTTTGGTAATGCTACCGCTGTAGCAGGAGGAACCGCGGTTGCTCCAGTTGAGAATGTTAGTACACCACTGGTAGAAACTTTAAATTGCGTATAGCCAACACCGTTAAATTGGAAAGTAAATGGCAATGTAACAATTGATGACCATTTTGGATTAACTGAACTACCAGAAATGACAGCCCAATTAGCAGATAATCCGTTTGCTACTGGATACTCGTTCTCAACATTTAGTCCGCCAGGGTTCGTACCTGCATTCTGATAAGGTAAATAATAATACTGCGCGTTAGCCACCGATAATGACATAACAATCGCTGCAATAAATGCGTAAAGTTTTTTCATTTTAATGAGTTATTGATTTTTTAGGAATTATTTTCAAAATTAAGGATTTAAGTACTACGATGCAAAAACGAAAATAAAAAATTACAATCTATCAAATCAATGATAAACAATTGTTTAACGACATTAAAGAGGTTATGCTAGCTTAAAGTACAAGTAAAAAGTAGTGCCTTTGTTTTCTATTGATTCAAAACGAATATTGCCCTGCATCCCTAACATCATATTCTTAACAATGGCAAGTCCTAATCCGGTACCACTCGATTTAGTCGTGAAATAAGGCACAAAGATCTTCTCTTTAAGGTCTTCAGGAATACCTTTCCCATTATCAGTTATGGAAACAACTAAAAATTCATTGATGGTTTTTGCCTCAAGAGTAATCACTCCATTTTCAATGTCCTCCATCGATTGAATAGCATTTCGGAAAAGATTATTCAGTATTCGAATAATTTGATTTTTATCGCCAATAACAGTAGGTAAAATGGAATCTATCTTATTTTCAATTTTTACATTTTCTGATTGCTTGAATAATACAATCGTGTTTTTTATAAGGTCACGAAGATTAATCTCTTCGTATTCAGCCTGCGGCATTTTTGCAAAATCACTGAAAGCAGAAGCGATGTTCGATAAATTATCTATTTGCTCGATTAGTCCTGATGATATTTTTTTGATATTTTTTTGATGACTTCTTCTCTGTTTTCCTGACTTGATTCAATGATTCGAAGCATGTGTTGAATGCCTAGCTTCATTGGTGTAAGCGGATTTTTAATCTCATGTGCTACCTGTTTCGCCATTTCTCTCCACGCCGATTCTTTTTCTGATTTAGCTAATTCCTCTGCACTTTTTTGTAAGGCCATTAACATTCGGTTGTATTCGTTAACCAATGCGCCAATCTCATCTTTCTTATCCCAACTGATTAAATTATTTTTTGCATTTAATCGCGTTTTCTTAAATGAGTCCTGGATAAATTTTAAAGGCGCAGTAATTTTATTCGAGATAAATACTGCAATTAAAATTGAAATGGTGAACAAGAAAACATACAAGTTGATTAATGCAATTAAGAACTTGCTGATCTCTGCTTTAACTTGTTTCTCTGTGAAAAAATAATTGATATTTAGGTAGGCACATTGTTCTCCTTTGCGATTATAAATTGGTCGATAAGATGCTCTGTATTCTAGCTTGCCGATATTTTCTGTTTGATAAAATCCTGATAACTTTAAATTTTTAAGATTGAAAAATGCAGCTTTATTCATTAAAGGACTAATCAGTTCCTGATCAAAAATGCGTGGCTGTGTAGAGTAAACTAAATATCCTTTAGGATTGTAAATAGAGAAATCAGTATGAATTGTTTTATTGAGTTTATTCAATTCACTTACCTCTTGATTTGTTAATCTCTCTAATGAAGATACATCTTCAAAAGTGTTTTCAAGATAATTAGTAAGGTCTTTAATTGTTTGTTGAGATTTTAACTGCTCGCTCTCGCTATTGCTATTAATGATGTAAATAATTGTAGTCACACCAGAAATAATTAATGTGCAAATTACAAATGTTACTACCGTAAATTTAATTCGGTTATTATAGCTTGGTGATATGCTAAAGTCATTATGATAAAAGTGATATGTAATGTATCCGAGCAAATAGATGATTTCTAATAACGACTTCTGTTTACGACTAATAATTGTAAGTCCGTTATTGTCTTTTATAATGATATGATAATAACCATTGTTGTAGAAGGCATCAGATTTTTTAATATCCTCTTCATAGGGTGCTGAAGTAATAAAATAATTAAACGACCCCGATTGATTATTCAGTTTTCCATTCTTGTAACGCGCAAAACTATAGTCGTTTGAATTTTGATTGGCCATTACTGTATTACTCACCAACAAATCTGGAAAGCCACCAATATTATTACTTCGCTTATTGGAAAATTCAATCACACAACTTTCTACTGATGTATTTGAAGGGAATTCAACGACGCCGTATTGTTTCGGCTTCTCTAGTTTGCCTGAATAATTTAATAAGCCAGTTTTTTGAATTAAATATTCTTTTTGGATTTCATCAAACGACTCTTCGGATGATTTATTCAAACAAAGACTGTTTTTATCAAGGAAATAAAAAGTAACGTCGTAATTAGAAAAATAATCACTGAAGTATTTATTCAATAAGTATTTATTCAAATCTTCATAATTTCCATTACTTGAAATTATCGAATTTAAATTATTATCTGATTTTATTTTGTTTTTTATTTCATCAAAAAAGTAATCAGCGATATTATCCTTTTC
>JBDKGQ010000312.1:0-3028 GCA_039798145.1 Bacteroidota bacterium | reverse complement strand
GTATAAACACCTTGAGAATTATTTAAGAGAAAATCTAAAAATGCCATACATAAAGAATGAAAGTTTAAATACCATTGAAGGTTTATCAAACTGGAAAGGGAATTTGATCAATTCCAAAGGTGAGTTTATAAATGAGGCGTATCCATTTAAAATTAAGTTTAAAGATATTTTGAGTTGGAAGCTTAAAAAAAATGAGTGGGCTTCTGTAAAGAAAAACTATAAAGAAAAGCTTTCCATTTGTAATAATGCACTCGACTTTACTACCAACAATAATGATGTTTTGATATGGCTTGGACATTCTACTTTTCTATTCAGGATAAATGGAGTTACTTTTTTAACTGACCCAATATTTGAAAGTCCTCATTTGTTTTTAAAACGTAATCATGATTTACCTTTCAATAAAGAACAACTACCTAAAATCGATTATCTATTAATCAGTCATGATCACAGAGATCACCTAGACAAAAAATCAATTCGTTTTATATTAAACAGAGGTGATAATCCAACCATTCTTACAGGATTGAAGATAGATAAATGGTTTGAGAGTAATTTTAAGTCAGCAAAATATACTATTCAAGCTGCGGGATGGTATCAACAATACCAAACAAAAGAAGACGATATAAATATTTATTATTTACCTGCACGACATTGGTCGAAGAGAGGATTGTTTGATACCAACAAAAGACTTTGGGGTTCTTTTCTAATTGAAGCAGGTAACAAAACAATTTATTTCAGTGGCGATACGGGATATGGAAGTCATTTGAAAGAGGTTGGCGAATTATTTAAGAATATTCACATTGCCATTGTAGGGATTGGTGCCTATCAGCCTGAGTGGTTTATGGAAGCCAATCATATTTCTCCATTGAATGCATTGAGAGCAATCCATGAGATGAATGCTCAAAAATTTATTCCTATGCATTATGGCATGTTCGATTTAAGCGATGAACCCATCTTAGAACCTGTAGAATCCTTGATTAAATATCATGCTGCTGAATTTTCACACATCAATTTAAGTGTTCTAAAAGTCGGAGAGAATCATTTAATTAATAGTTAGGTGGATTATATCCTTTATTGATTCTATTAGATAGCTTATAGGAACACAAATAATCAATCCCGATTGCTATCGGGAAAAATCATTCAATAAACCTCGGGAGTTCGAGAACCCTCACTAACCGGTTTTTGCTTTTTTAAATTAGCAAATTATCATATTAGCTTATCGCGAAGCCTCGAGAGCATATCAGCACATTATCAAATTAGCATATTAGCAAATTAGCATATTAGCACATTATCACATTAACTCATTAGCACATTATTTTTTCTTATTTTTATCAATACCAATTCACCCCATCTTGAAACGCAATTTACTTCTCCTCGCTGGTCCGCTGATGTTTGTTATAATTAGTAGCCTGCCCGCATTTGATAGCAGTCATCCGGAAATGATGGCCATGCTCGGACTCGTATGCTGGGTGGCACTTTGGTGGTTTACAGAGGTAGTTCATATTGCAATTACTTCCCTCCTGCCCTTTGTATTATTACCATCGCTTGGCATCATTGATATTAAGGAGACAGCTGCGCAATACATGGATCCAATTCTGTTTTTATTCATTGGTGGATTTATTATTTCATTCGCGATTGAGAAATGGGGCTTGCATAAACGCGTTGCGCTGCGAATACTTTCAATCACTGGAAAAAATCCTGCGCAACTTTTATTGGGCATCATGATTACCTCCTATTTTATTTCGATGTGGATTTCCAATACGGCAACAGTAATGATGTTATTATCGGCGGTTATGGCTATCATCTATCAACTCGATCATCATTATAACGATAAGCATCAACATCGTAAATTATCGTCTGCGTTATTAATTGGATTAGCATACGCCGCTACGATTGGAGGAATGGCCACACTCGTGGGGACACCTACAAACATGATATTTTATCGTGCCTATCTCGAAGCCTATCCGCTCCAAAATGATTTGTCTTTTATCAGTTGGTTTAAAGTTGGATTCCCAATTTCTATTTTGCTATTGATTATTACCTGGATGATTTTGAAGATAAACATCAGCAAGAAAGAACAAGCGATAAACTTTGATATTTCGATTTTTAAAAAAGCGTATCAAGATTTAGGCAAGTTTTCCAGCGTTTTCCAGCGAAGAAAAAACAGTAGGATTAATTTTTATTTCTACAGCACTTCTTTGGTTTACTCGTGCTGATATTCCTTTGGGAAGTTTTACGATTAAAGGTTGGTGCAATTTATTTCCTTACCCAAATCAAATGCAAGACAGCACTGTCGCTATTGTTTGTGCATTGCTATTGTTTATTCTCCCTGCATCAGAAAAAGGAAAAAGCATTTTAGAATGGAAAGATACTGCTAAACTACCTTTCGATATTCTATTACTCTTCGGTAGTGGGTTCGCGTTAGCAAAAGGGTTTGAATCAAGCGGACTAAGTAAATACCTAGCTTCTCAATTGAACTTTTTAAACGGTGTTCATCCATTGATGATCTTATTAATCGTTTGTGTAATCATCACCATCATTAGTGAATTTGCTTCTAATGTGGCGAGTATTCAATTAGCCTTACCTATTTTAATTGCGCTACAAAATGCGATGCACCTTCATCCGATGTTATTATTAGTCCCAGCAACATTAGCCGCCTCGCTAGGATTTATGATGCCAGTTGCTACGGCTCCCAATACAATCGTATTTAGCAGCGGACATATCAAAACCAGTGAAATGGGATTCGTTGGATTCTGGGTAAACATATCAGGGATCGTTATTATCAGTTTAATCACTTACTTCTTACTTGCATAAAAATGAAAAGTCTTCCATTAATTGTAATTATTTCGCTCTTGATGATTGGAAAGTTTTCCAACGCACAATCATTTTATCCCGATGTAACGAATTACGAAATTCATTTGCACGATGTAAACCATACTACAAAAAATATTACCGCCACCACAAAAGTTAAGTTTACCGTAATCGCAAATAACACCTCGCAAATTGATTTAAGTCTTGAGCAATTTACAAT
>JBDKGQ010000311.1:0-2874 GCA_039798145.1 Bacteroidota bacterium | reverse complement strand
TATACAAATCGTTCTCCCATCGTAGCTTCTAGTGTCAGAAATAAATTGGAGAGCAATGAAATACTTCCGAGGTAAAAAAGAATAGCAAATGCAATTAATGATTTTTTAGGTAATAATCGAATGGCATAAATTAATCCGCCTACAGTAAGAATAAAACCAACTAATGCCAATGGATTACCAAATGTAATATTCGGAATGGTATTATAAGAGTAATCGAAAACAAGCGATGCAGGTATAATAAGTAATCCTACATACCTCGCCAAAATTCCGAACGCTGTTGCCAGTTGTGATGCTTTATCAGGTGCTCCTACAAGCGAATTGTTAATCAGTAAAATTTCTTGCTCACCAGTAATCGTCCCTAAGATTTTCATACGAACGAACATAAACAAAGCAAACAATGCTAAATAAGGAATGGATAGTTTTACGATATCCATTATTTTTTTATCGGTTATAAACCATAACGCCAGTGGATATACTCCAATCCATGTAACGCTCGATTCTTTACTGAATAATGCTAGCAGGAAGGCAAGGCAGGATAAAATCATCCAGTAGATTTTATTTTTATCAATGTAGTTAAATAGAAGTTTCAAGGCGAGTATCCCGAAGAAGAAACTTAGTAGCTCATCACGTCATCACGACTTTTAATATTAGCGACCACTTCAGTATGAATAGGGTGGGCGACAAACAATAATGTTGCAGCAATTGGAATGAGCGGATGAAAATTTTGAAGTATCCGTTTAAGAACACTAAGTACAACTATCGATGTAAGAATATAAAAAATGATATTCATGATATGCCCTAGAAGTGGAGATCCTTTTCCTATTTGATACTCGACCGCAAACATGGCAACTGATAATGGACGATACAAGCCTTCTTATCTATCCCAGAATCCTGCACGATAGGAGTTCGTGAAAATATCTTTGATTCCATCAACGCCTTTTTTGGTAAAGTTGTTATTGGCGATTACTGTTCCATCGTCAACAGTGAAATCATGATTGATAGTATTTGCGTAAAGCAGAAAGGAAAACAAGATGACGAAAAAATAAACAGGTGTCCAATTAAAAGGAGTATTATCTACTACCATTTTTTTCTCTGGAATAATGTTCTTTGATTTTTTGTTCACGTTCTTATAATTTACTTATCAGGTAAAAGTAAGTAAAAAATAATTTTATTACTGACTGTAAAATTATGGATAACAAAAAAGGCCTTCTTTTCAGAAGACCTTTTTATATAATACTCGTTTAAGTTTATTTTTTCTTACAGCAATCTTTTTCGCCACCCATTTTTTCATGGCATTCTTCCTTAGACATATCACCACATCCTTCCATGTTGCCTTCTTTGCATCCTTCCATTCCTTTGTGACACTCATTCATAGCTTTCATACAAGCATCAGACTTCATATGGCATTTGCCATTTTCCATCTTTACGCATGCTGTGCTATCAATCATACCTGCTTGCATCCAAACTGCACACATAGATGAATCGATAATACAATTACCTTCTGCATCTTTCTCACACGACATCATTGATGCTCCACATTCCATTTTGTTTGAAGAACATTTTTCCATTCCTGCTTCACCACCATTAACAGCAATATATGGAGCTATTACTAATGAAACGATCGACATTAATTTAATTAGAATGTTCATCGAAGGTCCAGATGTATCTTTAAATGGATCACCTACTGTATCACCTGTAACAGAAGCTTTATGTGGCTCTGATTTTTTGTAATACATCTCTCCGTTGATCATTACTCCTTTTTCAAATGATTTCTTTGCGTTATCCCATGCACCACCAGCGTTCGATTGAAAAATACCCATCAATACACCACTCACTGTTACACCTGCAAGTAAACCACCTAATACTTCTGGTCCGAAAACAAATCCAACGATTAATGGAGTTATAAGTGCAATAGCACCTGGCATAATCATTTCACGAATAGATGCGTTAGTTGAAATAGCAACACATTTTTCATATTCTGGCTTTGCCGTATATTCCATAATACCTGGAATTTCACGGAACTGACGACGAACTTCCTGTACCATATCCATAGCAGCTTTACCAACCGCTTGAATACATAATGCAGAGAAGATAAATGGAATCATACCACCTACAAATAAACCTGCTAGTACAGGCGCTTTGTAAATATCAATAGCATCAATACCAGCAATACCAACAAACGCAGCAAATAAAGCTAACGATGTTAATGCTGCAGAAGCAATCGCGAATCCTTTTCCTGTTGCTGCTGTTGTATTACCAACTGCATCTAAATTATCAGTACGCTCACGAACTTCTGGAGGTAATTGACTCATCTCAGCAATTCCACCTGCATTATCAGCAATAGGTCCGAAAGCATCAATTGCTAATTGCATTGCAGTAGTTGCCATCATACCCGCAGCTGCAATTGCTACTCCGTATAATCCAGCACAATAATAAGAAGCCATAATTCCCGCAGCTAATGTGATAATAGGAATTACAGTCGATTTCATTCCAACTGATAAACCACCAATGATGTTAGTAGCATGACCAGTAGATGATTGTTGAATAATAGAGTTCACCGGACCTTTACCCATTGCTGTGTAATATTCAGTCACGATACTCATAATTGCACCTACTACAGTACCCACTACGATGGCCATAAAAACACCCATCTTAGTAAATGTTGCAGATCTTAATGTGATATCACCTTCTGGTAACATATATTGCACAGCAAAATAAGAAGCAATTACTGTCAAAATCATCGATGCCCAGTTACCAAGGTTTAATGCGTTTTGTACATTCGATTTTTCATCTTTAATAGATACGAACCAAGTTCCTACTATCGAGAAAATAATTCCTAATCCACAAATTACCATTGGTAATAAGATTGGCGAC
>JBDKGQ010000310.1:0-2936 GCA_039798145.1 Bacteroidota bacterium | reverse complement strand
TATTTTTGAAACACAAATCATACGAATGAAAAAATTACTTGTACTACTCGCTTTCTTCTTTTGTGTAACAGCTAAGGCGCAACAGTCCGACTCACTGATTATTTCTAAAATAGTTCATCAAGCACTTACTAATGGTGCATGCTATCCACGATTAAATTATTTATGTAAAAATATTGGTCCTCGATTAAGTGGTTCACTTAAAGGAGAAAAAGCAGTGGAGTATGTTAATCAACTTTGTGTAGAACAAAAGCTCGATACTACCTTTTTACAGCCCGTAACGGTTCCGCATTGGGTACGAGGAGAAAAAGAGCAAGCGTATTATAAGGTCAATGGAAAGAAAACCACAGTAGCTATTTGCGCATTAGGTGGAAGTATTGCTACATCTAAAAAGGGGATATGCGCACCTGTTATAGAGGTGCATGATTTCGATGAGTTGAAAGCATTAGGGCGTGAAAAGATTGAAGGGAAAATTGTTTTTATGAATCATCCAATGAAATCTTCTTTTGTACATACGTTTGATGCGTATGGTGAAGCAGCAGGCTTTCGTTGGGCGACTGCACAAAATGCAGCGAAATATGGAGCCGTTGGTGTTGTAGTTAGATCAATGACTTTAGCATTAGATAATAATCCGCATACTGGCGCAATGGGTTATAACGATACGATTATAAAAATTCCTGCATGTGCCATTAGTACCATGGGTGCTGAAGAGTTAAGTGCCGCAATCAAGAATAATTCGCAAGTAGAATTTTATTTTAAGCAGTCGTGTGAAAAATTTCCGGATACACAATCCTATAATGTAATTGGAGAATTAAGAGGAAGTGAAAAGCCTGAAGAGATTATTGTTATTGGCGGACATTTAGATTCATGGGAGTTGGGTGAGGGCGCACATGATGATGGTGCTGGAATTATGCAATCGTTGGAGGTGCTAAGAATATTTCAGAATTTAAAGATGCAACCAAAAAGAACGATTCGATTTGTTGCATTTGCCAATGAAGAAAATGGAAGTCGCGGAGGAAAACAATTGTTAGCGTATGCGAAAGAGCGAAATGAAAAAATAATTGCAGCCATCGAAAGCGATGAAGGGGGATTTACGCCTCGTGGATTTTCTTTTAATGGGGATTCGTTGAAGATGCAACATGTTATGAGCAAGCAAGAATTATTTTATCCTTACGATTTAAAATACTGGGAGCAAGGGTATGGAGGAACTGATATCAATTATTTAAAAGAAGTTGGAGCATTATTAATTGGTTTTGTTCCCGATTCACAACGATACTTCGATGTTCATCACGCAGCAACAGATGTTTTCGAGAATGTAAATAAGAGAGAACTAGAATTAGGTGCTGGAAGTATGGCGGCCCTTGTTTATGTATTAAGTGAATACGGAGTTAATCAGTAATATTTTTAAAAAACATTTTTCTATGGAAAATTTTGATCGCAAAAAACATTGGGAAACTATTTATCAAACCAAAGAACTGAAAGACGTGAGTTGGTTTCAACCTAATCCTGAAACTTCACTAGATTTTTTCAAACAGTATAACGTTTCTTTGAATGCTAAAATTATTGATGTGGGTGGCGGCGATAGTTTTCTTGTAGATCATTTACTAGAATTAGGTTATACCGATATTACGGTGTTGGATATTTCCGAAGCAGCTATTGAAAGAGCCAAAGATCGTCTTGGAGAAAAAGCGAATCAGGTAAAATGGATTATTGAAGATGCTGCGAAATTTCATCCAACGGAGACGTACGACTTCTGGCATGACAGAGCAGCGTTTCATTTTTTGACAGATGAAAACGAGATTAGTAATTACCTCGAAACGGCGCAGAAATTTATCAATCCAAATGGCGTATTGGTTATAGGAACATTCTCGGAACAAGGCCCAACAAAATGCAGTGGCATTGAAATCAAACAGTATTCAGAAAATACAATGACGGAGCGTTTAAAAAAATACTTTGATAAAATTAAATGCATCACTGTTGATCATAAAACTCCGTTTGAAACGATTCAGAATTTTGTCTTTTGTAGTTTCAAAAAAACACATGCGGCGTAAAATCTAGCTCGCATATTCTTGTCCCCACTTATGCAAGGAATGAATACTAGGCAATAACTTTTCTCCTTTTTTAGTTAATGCGTATTCAACGGTTGGAGGAACAGTTGCAAAGACTTCCCGCTTCCATGTTTTTTAATTCTTTCACGAGCATACGAGTATTAATTCCTTCAATGCTTCGCTCCATTTCTTTAAAACGCATCTTACCAATTGATAAATGATAGATGATTGGCATAGCCCATTTACCACCGATAATATCTAAAACATCCTTTAAGGTACAATTCGTTTGCGATTTTTTTAATTTATTTTTTGCCATAACTCCTTGATTGTAATCATTGCTTTACTATAGGTTACTACTGTACAATCGTGTAACTACTTGCAAAAGTAAAGTATTGAACGTAGGTTTGCAACACATTTTTTAAAACACAAAAAAATGATAAGAGCTAAATCAATTATCTATTCTTAAAAAGTAAATAATTTATTAGGATGAACGATGTATTGAATGAACAACCCATAAATGTTTTTGTCGTAATCGCGGAAACGTTAGAAGGATGGAAAAATCCAGGAACTGAAGACGGCAAATCAGTTTTGATGGAGCATTATAAATGGGCTGCTGAATTAAAAGCAAATAATAAAATTATTTTAGCAGGGCCTACTGACTTTGAATTGACATCAACCAATAAGATTAATCCAATTGGACATACCACTGTAATTATTGTGTTGAATGTTAATTCAAGAGAGGAAGCAATTGAATGGGCAGAGAAAGACCCATTTCATATGAATGGATATCGAAATAATAAAGTTCATTCATTTAAAATTTCAATTACAGATAAAACTATATTTGAGTCATTACAAAAAATAACAAATAATCTATGAACGGACAATTATCAA
>JBDKGQ010000309.1:0-4095 GCA_039798145.1 Bacteroidota bacterium | reverse complement strand
AATGTTGATGATAATTTTGAATTTTGATTCTTTCTGAAATCAAAAAGTTTTCCCAGAGCGCACCTTTATCATTTCTGAAATCAATAGGATTAAGATTATTAATAATCATATTTCGAATGCCATTGTCATAGAAGTAAATCTTGCGATTATTTTTTATTTCATTACGCTGATTTCTACTAAAACTTGTTAGCTGGAAAATGATAAAAGATTTTTCTAAGAGATCAATGTATTTAGAAACGGTAGCTTTATCGATTTCCAATAAATTAGATAATTCATTATATTCTGGCTTTCGAATTCCAATAATAGAGAGCACATCTTTATAAAGATAACTTGAAGCCAATTCTCTTAATACGCTATTTGCATCTTGACGATTATTAATAACATCGGGATACATTCCATATATTAATCGTTCTTCCAATTGTTGCTGCGATTCTAAAAATCCTACCTCACTTTCAAATTCTTCCCAACTTATAGGATATAGATGATATTCAAATTTTCTACCCGTTAAAGGCTCCTGCGTTTTATTGTTTATTTCAAACGAAGAAGACCCACTTACTAAAAGCTGCACCGATTTAAATTGGTCAGTTATTAGTTTTAGTGTTAAACCAATATTTGAAATGCGTTGCGCCTCATCGATAAATACAATCTTATAATTTCCGATGATTGATTGTAGTTGAGTAGTACTCGCATTTTCGAGCATACTTCTAATGGAAGGATCGTCACCATTCAAAAACAGATATTCTTTCACTTTTATCAGTTCCTGAATTAAAGTCGTTTTCCCAACCTGTCTCGGTCCTAATAAGAGGATAGCTTTCCCCTTGAAAAACCGATTTTGTATAATCTCCGAAAGTGTCCTTTTAATCATAATCCCCAAATATACTATATTTTTGGGGATTATAATCCCTAAAAACCATATAAAATTGGGGATTAGGGCTAAAAAAGGTCCCAAACGGGTCTTACCATCTCAATTCCCATTCTTGAAATCCCCATCGCGAAAGATAGATAGGTTGCTTGGTATAAACGCTAATTCCATTTCGAGTAGTGAGTCCGAGGTAATAGGAATCAGAACTATAAACCATCGGAATGTCAACATAACTACAACCATCCGAATGTACAACTCCTATTGCTTCGAAAATAAGTTGAGTAGGGTTATTCTTATCTAATAATTGCAAACGAAAACTATCAGTTTCATTTTCTTTATTGCTAATACCAGAAAGATATAAAGCTGGTCGCATTTGTTTGTCACCTGCATAATAACCTTCTATAAAAAAATTGACAGCAATATGAAAAGAGGTTTGACTGTAGTTACTATCAATTTGTAAATTGTCGATGTATAAGTTATTTCCATAGTGGCCTTTGTTTTCAATTTCAAGTTGCATAGGACCAGCACCAACGCATTGACTTAAATTTATTGAATCACTTCTCCATTCGTTTGAGGTTGGTACGAATGAAATAGTGAGTGAATCATTCGTTGTTCTAAGTTCGGATCCTCCTTTATGAAAGAGCATAATTTCTTTATCCAGGCAAAGTAAATGTGCTTTGATGATTAACGTATCGGAATATTCCTGACTGTAATTCGTGTAAGCATAATCAAATCGCAGTACAGCGTTGGTTGAATCAAGTAGAGAAAATATGCTGGAAAGTAAGGACTCTTCTGCTCCTGCTGTATTTACAAAATAGTTCGGGAAGGCATACGTGTTAGTATGTATACTATCACAATAATTAATTTTCCATTGAAAATTAGAAGCATGCGAATGCACTATTGAATCTGAAAATAAAGAACCGAATCGATTGCAAGAATCTAATTGGTAAAGGCTGTTTAAAGTTGAATTATTTTCCAATGAAAAGTAACACGTATCAGAGTAAGATAATCGATAAACAATTAATCGAGCTGAAAAACTCGTTCTGTCAATAATGCTCACAACAGGATTATAGTCGACAGATTGTTGTAGTGATGCACTCGTAAAATTCCAAAGAACGCTATCAATAATTCCAACACTTGAATTATTAATTTCTAGATTACTGCCATTACAAATAATCGAATTATTAATTGTAAATCTTGCTTTCACTTTCCGAAGTGAATCAATCAGTATGTAATAGATCCCAGCCCCATCAAATAATGCATACAAACGATTAGGCTGAATTGAGTAATCTATCTTTAAATCTGTAATAGCACATCGTGTAGGAAGTGAATTTGATAGATTCATCCACGAAGTATCTTTCCAAGATTTCACATAAATCATATTGTTGCTTATTTGAAATTGTAAATTAGTATCGACAGTATCTTGAATGAAATTAGTTGATGTAGGAATTGCATGATTAGGAGAACTTTTAATGGTGCTATCATTAAAACAAAAGGCACCATTATTTAATGTGATCAACCTTTTATTCTGATTAGTTAAGTCTATTGCTAAGCCTTCTAATGCACTAACGCCTTCGTATAAAGTCCTCCAGATGTACAAGCAAACAGCGTGTCTCCATTATCTGATGTGTAAACATTATTGATACTTCCAGGTAATTGTTGTTGGTAAGAAATGAGAGGTATAAATCCTGTGGAGGATAAATACTGATAAATAATTTTACTTCCACAATAAAACAAAAGTGAATTGATAGGATCTGGTAAAATAAATCCATTGTTTGTGCAATTGTTTATGGAATCATTATTATCAATTCCGGTTAAGGATGGAAGGCTAGCGTTTTTAATAACATTAAAATTTATGCCTCTATCAAATGACACATATACTTGTCCGTTATTAGCGGCATTAAATAGATAAACACAATTGGAATCAGATTTTGTAATACCAATCGAATGAAATCCTGTGTTTGAAAATGATATAGAATTTATCCAGGTTAATCCTTCATCCGAAGAAGAATAAAATCCTTGATTTGTGCTAGCATATAACTGATGACTATTTGCTAATGCCGTTCGCTTTACATCGAGAAAATTATGATTCCCCAATGCAGTAACAAATGAAAAGGTAACCCCTCCATTCGTAGTTTTATAAACACCATTGGTAGTTGCAATATGTAATAAATAACGATTGCTTCTTGAAATTACCATCGCATTAATAGCTCTTTGCATATTTTGTAATTGCACAAATGTTCTACCTCCGTTAATTGATTTCCATAGTCCGCCGCAATTATTTTGATTATTCGTTCCAAGATAAATGATTTGTTCATTCATAGGGTCTGGAACCATACATCTTAGTTCACAAATCGGCAATTGTTGTGAGCCCTTGCATAAAGTCCAATTTTGTCCGCCATCACTTGAAAAATACAAACCGCCTTTAGGTAAAACAATCCATCGATAATTATTTTTTGAAGGATGTATCACCATTGATTGCGTATTAATCAATCCTGTTTTTAATTGTATCGAATCTTCTTGAAATGAAAACGGAAGCGCTGTCCAGTTGCTTTGAGAAAGTCCATTATTAATGTGTAATAAGAAGACAAAGAACCATAAATATCGTTTCATACTTTGCAAATAATTCTTGCAAGGATAGAGTCAGTATAAAGCGAAACAAAATGCTTACATCAAATGCAACTTTTAAAATGATATGATAATCATTGGAAATAATTGATAAAAGATATTTTACATCTTATCCGATTAAGAAAAAATAAACGGATGTAAACGTTTATTTCATCGTTTATGATTCATATAAACCAGATAGTGATCGCGAATAAAGAGTGCAAGTTCATAATCACTCATGGCTTGCATCTGCTGGTCATTTAAATTTAAATAATCAATAAAATCGTTGTATTCACTATCGTGTAATTTAATAAGCTCTGTTAAATTATACAGATAAAGTAAATCTTTCAAAACGGCTCTGCGGTTATCATTATTAATCATTTGAGCAAGTGCACGTTTGCTTTGCTCTCTTTTACTAAAGGATTGGTAAAGCGCTGTTATCGGACTTTCCCAAGCATCTACATCAGTTAGTTTATGATCTCTTTTGTTATAACCAAGTTTTTTGATGTCTTCACTAATTTGGCGTAACTCACGCTGACGCCTAACCGTAATTTCTGAAAGGTCGTAAGAAAGCCTGTTTAATCCAATGCTAATATGTAATTCACTCAATGCGGCTGAGTCTTTTA
>JBDKGQ010000308.1:0-4103 GCA_039798145.1 Bacteroidota bacterium | reverse complement strand
CCTGCAAATCCTGAAATGAATCCAATTATTTCAAGTGTATTCATTATCAAACCGCGTCTTTGAAATTAAATCGTGTTGCTGCAATATCCATAATTAATTCTGGATCTTTTTCAAATGAATTGCCTACAACCACCATGTTGGCTCCTGCTCTAAAAACATTTGCTGCGCTCTCCGGTGTGCGAATTCCTCCTCCTACAATTAAAGGAATATTGACTTCTTTTTTAATGGCCTTGATTACATCAACGGGTACATGATGTTTTGCTCCTGATCCTGCCTCAGCAAAAATTAATTTCATTCCGAGTTGTTCTCCTGCGAGTGCAGTGTATGCAGCAATCTCAACTTTGTCTGTTGGAATGGGAGCAGTGCCACTCACATATTGCACGGTGGTCATTGTGCCTCCATCAATCAATAAATATCCTGTAGGAATAATTTCTAATTCAGATGCTTTTAATCGCTGTGCAGCGGTAACATGTTGGCCAATTAATAAATCAGGATTTCTTCCGGAGATAAGGGATAATAACAATATAGCATCAGCATGTTCGCTTATTTGCTGATGATTACCAGGGAAAAGAACCACTGGTATGGATGATCTTTTCTTTATTCCTAAAACCGTACGTTGTAAGTCGCCCGAAGTGATTAAACTACCTCCAACGAAAAAATAATCGACATTGGCTTCGCCGATTTGTCGGGATCAATAAGTACAGAAAGCAACCGACGGTCATTAAAAGCGGCTTCTTGTATTTTCTGGTAAATCATAGTTGCAAATTAAGAGAAAATATTATCAGTTTCCAACGATATATGAAATCAGTAAATCATCAAAAGTTAATAGATGATAATCGAAATGCGCTTCTTGATTTAATTTCGAAAAATGCAAGTGTCCCACATTGTTAATAGGCTCATCGACTAAAATATGATCTTTGAAATCAATGCCCCCGCCACCAATTAACTTAAACAATGATTCTTTCACACACCAAACAACAAAGCAATTTATGTAATACGGCGTTTGACTGTTTGTTATCCAGTTTTGTTCCTGTTGATTAATAAACTTCGGTGCGATTTTCTCGATTCTTTCAGAAGGGATTTCAATATCAATTCCCACTGTTTTTTCTCGGTGATAAATGACTACTACAAATTCTTTTGTATTAGAAATGGAGATGTTTCCTACATGATTTTTCAAATGAGGCTTGCCCAATTCATCGTAATAAAGCTCAATGTTTTCTTTTAAAATATGCTGTAATAAAATACCGGCTGCAAGCTTTTGATTAATTCTCAATTCCGACTTTAATCCGAGACTTTGAATTTCTTTTAAAAAAGATTCGTTATTTAAAAACAAAACAAGCTCATCATATGTTTCGGAAATGCTCCAAACAGCTATATGTTGTCCTAAGGGTCCGGAATTCTGGTAGATTATTGCCATTTCGTAGTAATTGGCAAAGATAACATTGCAAGAGTCATAATGAATAACTAAATTCGCACAAAATTCTAATAAAATGATAAACACTCAAACAGAAAAATTCGTGAAATATAAAGTGAAAGACATTTCCCTTGCTGAATGGGGAAGAAAAGAAATCAGATTAGCTGAAGCAGAAATGCCAGGTCTAATGTCGCTAAGAGCGGAATTCGGTCCTTCAAAACCACTGAAAGGAGCTCGTGTAGCAGGTTGTTTACACATGACTATTCAAACGGCTGTTTTAATTGAAACATTAGTTGAATTAGGAGCTGAAGTTACTTGGTCATCTTGTAACATTTTCTCAACACAAGATCATGCTGCTGCTGCAATTGCTGCTGCAGAGGTATCTCTGTTTATGCTTGGAAAGGTATGAACGCTGAAGAGTTTGACTGGTGTATTGAGCAAACATTATTCTTCGGAGAAGATCGTCAACCATTAAATATGATTTTAGATGATGGTGGTGACTTAACAAATATGGTATTCGATAAATACCCTGAGTTAATTTCTAACATCCGTGGATTATCAGAAGAGACAACAACTGGAGTATTACGTTTACATGAGCGCGTGAAGAATGGTACATTACCGGTTCCTGCAATCAATATCAACGATTCAGTTACTAAGTCTAAATTCGATAATAAATACGGTTGCCGTGAGTCATTAGTAGATGCAATTCGTCGTGCTACAGACTTAATGATGGCAGGTAAAGTAGCTGTTGTTGCTGGTTTCGGTGATGTAGGTAAAGGTTCTGCTGATTCACTTCGTGATTCTAAAGTTCGTGTTATCGTGACTGAAATCGATCCAATCTGTGCATTACAAGCTGCAATGGAAGGATATGAAGTAAAGAAAATGGCTGATGCTATTAAAGAAGCGGATATCGTTGTAACTGCAACTGGTAACTTCAATATCATCACGGAAGAGCATTTCAAATCAATGAAGCACAATGCAGTAGTTTGTAACATCGGTCACTTCGATAACGAAATCGATATGGCTTGGTTAAATGCAAATTATGGTCAGACTTTAGAGAATATCAAACCTCAGGTTGATAAGTATACAATCGACGGAAAAGATATCATCGTATTAGCAGAAGGTCGCTTAGTGAACTTAGGTTGTGCAATGGGTCATCCATCATTTGTAATGTCGAATTCATTCACGAACCAAACATTAGCGCAGTTAGAACTTTGGGCAAATCATAAGAATTATGAAAACAAAGTTTACACTTTACCTAAGCACTTAGATGAGAAAGTTGCTCGTTTACACTTAGCTAAAATTGGAGTTGAAATCGATACATTATCTCCAAAGCAAGCTGAATACATCGGTGTAACAGTTCAAGGTCCTTATAAAAATGATGCTTATCGTTATTAATCGATAAGATTTAATAAAGCAAAAGGGGATGAATTTATGTTCATCCCCTTTTTTAGTGCCTATAAGTTTACGCGAATTAGCTGTAGTTTAAAATTGGTAACCGAAAGCTTGTTCTTCAAAACGAAGTCCCAAAGAAGCTAAAATCTCCAACATCCTTCCAATTTTAAATTTGGGGTAGCAAATGTTATGAATGTACCTACTATTAGTCGGTTATTATTATTTTTTCTGATGTTATAATTTTATCATTTCCATCTGACAAACGAAGAAAATAAATCCCGTTTGGAAGATTTTCTCGAAGCAAAGTAAATGATACACCAGAAATATTACTGACGTGCTTAACTGTTTGTCCAAAAATATTGTCAACAAATAGTTCTGCTTTTTTCATATTGAAATTTGTCTGCATAACTAATTGCGAAGAAAAGGGGTTAGGGAAAACAGTGAAAGAATAAATCCTCTGATTTTCGATTAATCCAAGTGTTCCTCCTGAAAGAGTCACGTCATCAATCCATAATGTCGTTCCAATATTCGCTCCGTTACCTAACGAAGTATTCAAAGGAAAATAATCATTATCCGCAATTGTTTTACTAGTTGAAAAAACAATTTGTATGATTTCTGGAGTGTCATTCATGAAGTAATTTATTGGGATTGTCACAGGTGTATAAACATTAACATCGTTGATAATTGAAATTTCCCCTTCTCCAATAATTTGACCTGCGTTACCTAAAGTATCAAGATGTCTTAAAACAATTTTGGCGAATCCAGTATCTGTCCCAACGCTGTTAAACTTATAATAAAAATGAAGGTTGTCGGGTCTTTGATTATAAGGAATTCCATGTGCCATATTAGGGTTGCTTGTATTACCATAAGCGAGGTATCCAATATAAATTTGAGGAACGCCTGTATCATCAATGCAATCTTTAGATTCAAGTTTTGCTGCCCAAACACCACTATTTTTGTCATTAGTTCTTTCTGCTGTTATTGGAACGAATGGATTGCATGGTAAAGCTGCATAAAATTCATTGGTCAACCAATTAGATGGAAAGGGTGTAAAGGTTGTGTCCCAATCTTCCATGTTTCCATTAATTACTGGTTGTCCGAATATATTTTCTGAAAGAAGAATTGCAACAAGTAATAGAATTTTCTTCATTATGTTTTTCGTATTGTTCCAAAAAGATTTTTAGTTATAAATATGTAGCTGGTTATTAGAAATGTTATAGGTACATCTATATTGCTGTAATGGTCTACTGGCAGGTCCATTTATGATGGAGCCGTCATAAATGAAAAATTTACT
>JBDKGQ010000307.1:0-7200 GCA_039798145.1 Bacteroidota bacterium | reverse complement strand
ATTTGAAGGTCCCGACTTTTAAAACAGGATGCTTAAAAACAGGCAACCTATCTATCAAGAAGATGCAAAATGCAATGACTGCGAACGATAATACAAATTCGAGCATCCGTCAAAAATAAAAAAAGGAAGCAGGTTATAAGAATTATCTATGAATTTTATTGGATATTTACGAATATAGTTGTGAACAATCTGATATTATTTTTTTGATAAATCATACTCAAAACGATTCAATAATCTTCAAAAAGAAAGATGACTTTGCTACTTTTGCGACATAATTATTCAACTTTAAAATTTAGCATATGTCAGCCACCTCAGAAGATCAAGTAAGTGTAACAACCGCTCAAAATCTTGGTTTATTACCAGAAGAATTTGAAAAAATTAAGAGCATTTTAGGACGGACACCGAACTTTACTGAATTAAGTATTTTCTCCGTAATGTGGTCGGAGCATTGCTCTTATAAAAACTCTATCGTTTGGCTTAAAACACTTCCGAAAGAGGGTCCGCATATGTTGGCGAAGGCAGGAGAAGAAAATGCGGGTTTAGTAGCCATTGGTGATGGATTAGCATGTGCCTTTAAGATTGAATCGCATAATCACCCTTCGGCAATTGAGCCTTATCAGGGAGCAGCAACAGGTGTTGGTGGAATTAACCGTGATATTTTCACGATGGGTGCTCGACCGATTGCTCAATTAAATTCATTGCGCTTTGGCAATCCGAATTTAGCTCGTACAAAATGGTTAATGAAAGGAGTTGTGAAAGGAATTGGTAATTATGGTAATGCGTTTGGAATTCCGACTGTTGGCGGTGAAGTATTTTTTGATGATTCCTTCAACGTAAACATTTTAGTGAATGCAATGTCGGTTGGACTTGTAAAAGAAGGAGAAACTGTTTCTGCAATTTCTTATGGCGCAGGAAATCCTGTTTATATCGTTGGTTCATCGACAGGTAAAGATGGAATTCACGGAGCTACATTCGCTTCGGGCGATTTACATGAAGATTCGCATGAAGACTTACCTTCTGTTCAGGTTGGTGATCCGTTCATGGAAAAATTATTATTAGAGGCATCATTAGAAATCATCAAGACAGGTGCTGTAGTAGGAATGCAAGACATGGGAGCAGCAGGTATTATCTGTTCTACTTCGGAAATGTCGGCGAAAGGAAAGCACGGAATGATTATCCACTTAGATAAATGCCCTACTCGTCAAAGTAATATGAAAGGATGGGAAATTCTTTTAAGTGAAAGTCAAGAGCGAATGTTAGTAGTAGTTCAAAAAGGAAGAGAAGAAGAAGTAGAAACTATTTTCAAGAAGTGGGATTTGAACTGTACTCAGATTGGAGAAGTAACAGAAGGCGACCGATTAAAATTCATGATGAAAGGAGAATTATTGGCTGACGTACCTGCGGAAGCGTTAGTACTAGGTGGTGGAGCTCCAATTTACGAGCGTGAATACAAAGAGCCTGCATATTTAGCAAAGAACAATGCATTTACGATTGATTCAGTTAATGAGCCTTCGGATATTCAACCTATCATTAATCATTTAGTGAGTCACCCGAATATTGCTTCTAAGCGTTGGGTTACTACGCAATATGACTCGATGGTTGGAACAATAAACATGACAACTAACTCGCCAGCTGATGCAGCGATTGTTGATGTGCGTAATACAAATAAAGCCTTAGCATTAACAGTAGATTGCAACTCACGTTACGTGTATGCGCATGCAGAAGAAGGATGTAAGATTGCTGTGGCTGAAGCAGCAAGAAATATTGTTTGTGCAGGAGGACAACCATCAGCAGTTACCAACTGTTTGAATTTTGGGAATCCTTATAACCCTGAAGTGTACTGGCAATTTGTGCATGCGATTAAAGGAATGAGTGCAGCATGTCGTAGATTTGAAACACCAGTAACAGGTGGTAATGTAAGTTTTTACAATCAATCGAAATCAGAACAAGGAGAAGTGCCTGTATTCCCTACTCCAACAATTGGTATGGTTGGGATTATTCCTGATAAGCGCAAGCGCATGAGTTTAGATTTTAAGAATGCAGGTGATTCTATTTTCTTGATTGGGACTTCGCGTAATGATATTAACTCATCAGAATATTTATACTCTTATTGCAACGTAAAAAATTCTCCTGCACCATTCATCGATTTAGATGAAGAATTAGCAGTACAGAATGTGGTTAAGTCGTTAATTGAAGAAAACCTAATTGAAAGTGCACATGATGTTTCTGATGGTGGTTTACATGATGTTTCTGATGGTGGTTTATTCATCACGTTATTAGAATCAGCAATGCCTAAGAACTTAGGATTTAAAATTGAATGCGATGAAGACCTTCGTAAAGATGCATTCTTATTTGGTGAATCACAGAGCAGAATTGTTGTGAGCGTGAATGAAGAAAAGTTAGATGTATTTGTTGCGTTGTTAGCCGAAATGGATGTCGACTTTATGAACTTAGGTGAAGTAACGAATGGAGAAATTGTAATTGATGAAAACAATTATGGATCATCTTCTGATTACAGCACGAAGTACAACAATGCGATTAGCGATTTAATGAACGAAGATCATTAATCTTTAAAAATCTTCTTGTAGGTTATTTCGTCGAGGTAAATACGACAAGTGTCGTTTATTAATTTACAATTGACTTTAAAATTCTTTTTAGTGCCGTAAATTATTTTCTGATAGGTAATCGACCATTCAGAAGAATTGATTTGTTTTGCACCTACCATTGTAAGATCATATCCGAAATCTTCATCACTGATTTTCTTCAATAAAGAAGATTTATTTGTACATAATGGTCCATAAAAAAAAGGCATCATTTCATCATAGCGTTGATATTTATGCAAAATTTGCTGATAGGATAAAATGTCTTCGTTATAAAACAATAGCGGACTACTAAACAATTTGACAGAAGTATTTTGTGCAAATAGACTTGATGTAGAAGCGAAGAAGACAATACAAAAAGCAATAATTATCCTTTTTACCATGCCATAAAGGTAAAACAATTTGAAAAATATGAGAATATGTTTTCTCAATTGTAATTAACGGCTAACTTTGGTCGCTTATTCGGAAGAAATATGGATAAGCCCATTATATGTATTGGAGGCTCTCTCGTTGATGAGACCTTTTATTGCTTACAACCACCTATCAAAGGCACTAGCAACCCAGCTCAGCTTGAGTTAAGCGCTGGTGGAGTAGTTAGAAATATTGCTCATCATCTTGCATTGCTTCATCACAATGTACAACTGATCACCATCCTTGGTAACGATAAAGAAGGCGATTGGCTAAACGAACAATGTTCTGAAGCTGGAATTGATATGCAACATACTTTTCGCATTGATGGCGTGACAGGAAGATTTACTGCTGTATTAGGAACAGACGGAGAATTGTTTGTTGGAACTGTTGTAAATGATTTAGAGCCATTACTCAATTCACAATTACTAGTTACTCAATTCACAATTACTAGAAACGAAAATTGATGTTCTTAAAAACGCAGGACTCATCATTACGGATACGAATATGAATCCTGAGTGCATTCAATGGTTAATTCAATTTTGTTCAGATCATTCCATTCCTTGTATCATTGAACCCGTTTCTATTCCCAAAGCAAATAAATTAGCAGAGATGGAATTATCGAATTTGTTTTTAGTTACGCCGAATGAAGTTGAATTATCTTCTATTCAAAGTGTAGCATCAGAGCCAGGTTTAAAAGGAATGATTAACGGATTACTTGCAAGAGGAGTTCAACATGTTTGGTTACGTCAAGGTGAAAATGGCTCCACAATTTATGATAAAACAAGTAGTAAATGTAATTGACACAACGGGTGCAGGAGATGCTGCGTTAGCGGGATGGGTACATGGGTTTGTGCATGAAAAATCAACAGAAGATAAAATCAGATATGGACATACATTAGCTGCATTAGTGCTTCAACAAAAAGGGACTATTGTTAAAGATCTAACTGCTGATAAATTAGAAGTAGAAGTAACTCGTTTATTCCCTAACTAACATGAATAACTACTTAAATATTCATCCAGAAGTTGCTGCTGCATTAAAAAACAACCAGCCTGTTGTTGCATTGGAGTCAACAATTATCTCTCACGGTATGCCCTATCCGCAAAATGTTGCAACAGCACGAGCGGTAGAGAACATCATTCGTGAGCAAGGAGCAATTCCTGCAACCATTGCTATTTTAAATGGTAAATGTTGCGTTGGATTAAATGATGAGCAACTTGAATATTTAGGTCAGGCGAAAGATGTATGGAAGGTTAGTCTGCGTGATATGCCTTATGTGGTTGCAAATAAAATTGCAGGTGCAACAACAGTGGCAGCTACTATGCGCATTGCATCGATGGCAGGAATAAAAGTATTTGTTACTGGTGGCATTGGTGGTGTCCATAGAGATGCTCAACAAACGATGGATATCTCAGCTGACTTAACCGAGATGAGTAACACGAATGTTGCTATTGTATCAGCTGGTGTTAAATCGATTTTGGATATAGGATTAACGTTAGAATATTTAGAAACATTAGGAGTTCCTGTGATTACATTTTCGCAAAAAGAGTTTCCAAGTTTTTATTCAAGAGAAAGCGGACATGCATCACCGTTATCATCGGATTCAGAACAAGAAATCGCAAGTATTTTAAAAGCGAAGTGGGATTTACAAATTAACGGATCGGTTTTAATTGCTAATCCAGTACCGAAGGAAATGGAAATTCCTTTTTATGAAATAGAAAGTAAAATCCAACAAGCGCTGAATGAAGCAAAGTCGGCAGGCATCAGTGGTAAAGAAACGACCCCCTTTTTATTGAAGCGAATTGCGGAGATTACAGGAGGCAATAGTTTAGCGACAAACATCGCTTTAATAAAAAATAATGCTCTTTTAGGGGCGAAAGTGGCTATTTACTTGGCGAAAATCAGTTAATCGGAAAGATTTTTCTTTACTCGCATTGGTTCAGGTCGTAACTTTGTAAACGATAAGCAACCCACTATCATGTAAATCATGCTTATTCGACTAATTATAATTCATATCGCCATAAAATAACTGGGAATGAATTTTATAATGATGAACAAAAATCCTTTCAAAGCAAAATTGATAGTTTAGAGGATAGAACAGAAGAATTGGAAGATCAGAAATCGATTTTGTTAATTGAAATGGGAAACCGAAAGCACAAGATTGAAAAACTGCGTTCTGATTCAGCTAATCATATTGTACAACTGAACTTAGAAAATTCCCGCAGTGAGTCATTATCTGAATCACTAAAGTATTTATTCATCATCATTTTATTTTTCGTTCTATTTGTTTTAATACAATTCGGAATAATCTTTTATGCTATCAAACGCATTACTTCACAACCAGTGAGTCAAAGTAATAACAATAGTAACGTTATCGGACAAGTACATTCTAATCCTCAGTTAGAGAGTTTAGAGATGTTAAAGAACAAAGGATTTATCTCTGAAGGAGATGTTAAAGAACAAAGGATTTATCTCTGAAGAAGAATATTTCCGTCAGCGCCAGTCGTTAATGGCACGTCAGGCATAAATTTAACAGATTTAATTCGTGCTTATTAAGAATTCTTGTTTCCTTTGATACATGAAACGAACTCTTCTACTAATCGCCCTTTTTATTTCGTGCTTACAATCACAGGCTCAAAATCCAATTCATAAAATAGTTATAAGTGCAGTAGATAGCTTATCGAATGCCACAGTTCCATTTTTTACTACTTTTCAACCACACGAGAATGTAGGAGGGAATGCAGATGCTAATGGAAGAATCAATTTGGTGTTTTCAATTACCTCTGATTATAAAATTATCATCTCAGCTGTTGGATACGAAAAGAAAACAGTACAATTTTCAGATGCTGAATTGCGAGAATCGATGACTGTAAAATTATCTCCTCTTGTTTTAGATGAAGTAATCATTTCAAGTACACGCACGAATGCGCGAATAGAAGATTTGCCGATAAAGATAGAAGTCCTTGGACAAGAAGAGATGGATGAGGAAAGTAGTATTGTCCCAGGAGGTATTGGTAGTTTACTTGGAGACCTTTCGGTAATTACCGTTCAAAAAACAGATCCAGTGAATGGAAACGATGCTATTCGTATTCAAGGATTAGAAAGTAAATACACGAAAATTATTAAAGATGGTTTTCCGTTGTATGATGGATTTTCAGGATCATTAGGAGTACTCAGTATTCCTCCTCTCGACTTACAGCAAGTAGAAATTATTAAAGGATGTGGATCGACGTTATATGGTGAGAGTGCGATTGGCGGAGTGATTAATTTTATTTCTAAAACACCTAACGATTCACTGACCGGGGTTGTAGTAGGAAATCACACTTCATTAAATGAAAACAATTTGAACTTTTTTTCATCACAGAAAAAAAACAAATTTGGTTATACCTTATTCTTGGGAGGGAACGCAAAAGAAGCTGTTGATATAAATAAAGATGGATATATGGAGGTTCCTAAAGACAGAAATTATATTATCCACCCTCGCCTATTTTATGAAAATAAAAACTTGAAAATTAATTTAGGTTACAACTTAAATCATGATAATCGTGAATCAGGATTAATCAATGCAATTACAAATGGAATAACAGCAACAAATAATTTTCATGTAATTGAAAAGTATATCAGAAATACTGCAGACTTAACACTTGATTATAAAATTAACGATCAATCATCGATACATTACAAAAGTGCAGTATCGTATTACTCGCGTAATTACTCTGACTCCTATTTGATATTTAATGGTAAAGAAAAAAGCTCGTATCAGGAATTAAATATGGTTTCTATTAAAGGAAAACATACAGCTGTTGCGGGGATAAATTTAATAACAAGCAACTTTACACATGCATCAAACGACAGTTTGCCTTTTGGTAATTTCAATAACAATACGATTGGAGTATTTCTACAAGACGGCTATAAACTTTCAGAAAAGGTAATGCTTGATTTGGGCTATCGATTTGATTATGCTAATAAAAACGCAGTACATCTTCCATCTGCAGGATTTTTCATCAAGCCCAATAAAGATTTATCAATAAGAATTCGTTATGCCAGTGGCTATAGAAAACCAGCTGTGTTAAACGAATTGGATATAACAGAATTTAAATCTTATCAAACATCAACCGATAATTTACTAATAGAAAAATCGAATGGCTATAACACCGATATTAATTACTCAGTATTAATCGGAAATAAAGT
>JBDKGQ010000306.1:0-2555 GCA_039798145.1 Bacteroidota bacterium | reverse complement strand
GAAAATGAAGGTGTACGTTTCTTCGAAGGTGGTAAAAAATTGGTAAGCATGAATATTGGATGTTACGATAAAGACATTCTAAGCTTGCTTACAAAGAATGCTCAAAAATTACCAAGTGCATTAAGCAATATCATGGCTAAATTAAAAGTGAAATTGGGTGATGCTTTTGTCGTTTATCGATTAAAGGCTTTAGAGGAAGCCGGAAAGATTGTATTTGTGGGCGATTGGGCAAAAGGTTGGAAGGATATGGTTGTTCAAATGCCAGGTGGAACTGGAGTTGTAGTGGATGCAGAGGAAGTATAAATATAGAGGTACTAGTTTACTTGTAAGAATAAATGAAAATTAAAATAAATGAGTGTAACCATTAGCCCAATTGAACTTAAAGCTTCGGATAATCGAGGGGCACTTCATTACTTTAATACAGATAGAACAGGTGAATTTTTATTAGTTTATCGAAATGCCGGAAGTGTTAGTGGTCAACATTATCATAAAGGTATTTCAAATGGGAAAAATCCTGAAGATATGCTTTTAGTGCAAGGCTCGGCAACTTTACACTGGAAGGATTTAAATTCAAATCAAGAAGAAACAGTTGAACTGATCGCACCAGTAAGGGTATTGATTCAAGCAAATGTATGGCATGAATTAACGGCTATCACGGATATTGTTTTTGTGGAATTAAATAGTTTAGCAGACGGTAGTGAAGACACTTACCGACTATAATGAACGCATAAAAAGTTCGAATTAAGATTAGTTATGGCAAAAGAGAAAAATTTAGGAAGGGTTACAGAGAATGAATCGGGAGTTCAGGGACAGTATAAAAACTGGTTCTTGGATTATGCATCTTATGTAATTTTAGAAAGAGCGGTACCAGCAATTGAAGACGGATTAAAACCAGTACAACGAAGAATCCTTCATGCCATGAAAGAAATGGATGATGGTAGATTTAATAAAGTTGCAAACATTATTGGACAAAGTATGCAGTATCACCCACATGGTGATGCAAGTATTGGTGATGCTTTGGTTAATATTGGTCAAAAGAATTTATTGGTAGAAACGCAAGGTAACTGGGGGGATGTTCGTACAGGTGATTCGGCTGCTGCCTCAAGATATATTGAAGCTCGATTAAGTAAGTTTGCGTTGGAGGTAGCATTTAATGCAAAGACCACCGAATGGTCATTGAGTTATGATGGTCGTAAAAACGAACCCATAACATTGCCAATGAAGTTTCCTTTATTATTAGCGCAAGGTGCTGATGGTATTGCGGTTGGTTTATCTACTAAAATTTTACCTCATAATTTTAATGAGTTATTAGAAGCTAGTATCAAACATTTAAGAGGTCGTAAGTTTGAATTGTTGCCTGATTTTCAAACAGGTGGTATGATTGATGCGTCTAATTACAATGATGGTAAGCGTGGAGGGAAAGTGAGAGTTCGTGCTCATATTGAGGAATTAGATAAAAAGACTTTATTAATCAAGGATGTTCCTTATAGTGTTACAACAACACAATTAATGGAAAGTATCACTAAGGCTAATGATCAAGGTAAAATAAAAATCAAAAAAGTAACAGACGTGACTGCTGCTGAAGTTGAAATCCAAATTGATTTAGCTACTGGTATCTCACCTGATATTACCATTGATGCTTTATATGCATTTACAGACTGTGAAATAAGTTTGTCACCTAATGCATGTGTAATCGTAAACAATCGACCTCAGTTTTTAGGTGCGAGTGATTTATTAAAACATTCGGTTGAACATACCAAGGGGTTATTAAAAGCGGAATTGGAAATTCAATTAAAGGAGTTAGAAAGCAAATGGCATTTTACAAGCTTAGAAAAAATATTCTTTGAAGAAAAAATTTATCAAGAGTTAGAGAAAAAGCATTTGAATTGGGAGAAAGTGATTGATGCAATTGATAAAGCATTTGATCCATTCAAAAAGAAATTTAAAAAGCCAATTGAGCGTGAGGACTTATTAAAATTAACAGATAAGCCAGTAAGACGTATTTACAAATTAGATATTGAGGATTTAATTCAACAAATTAAAGATATTGAAGCGAGTATTAAAGAAACGAAGCATCATTTAGAAAATTTGGTGGATTATGCGGTTAGTTATTATGAGGGTTTACAAAAGAAATACGGTAAAGGAAAAGAACGTAAAACCGAGATAATAACAAAGCGGAAGGCTTTATAGGTACTAGTTTGAAAAAAGACGAGTTTTTATGTGATTGTACTGATTATGATGACATTATCGCAATTACTAAATCGGGTATCATGAAAGTGGTAAAGGTTTCAGATAAAGTATTCATTGGTAAGGATATTATTCATGCTGCTGTTTTCCAAAAGAATGATGAGCGAACAACTTATAACATGGTTTATGTTGATGGTGCTAGTGGTATAAGTTATGCTAAACGTTTTAACGTAACAGGTATAACCCGTGATAAGGAATATCCATTAGCCAAGAGCGCAGAAAAATCCAAAGTGCATTATATGTCAATTAATGCGAATGGTGAAGCGGAGTCTGTGAAAATAATTTTGAGTCCAAACTGTACGGCAAGA
>JBDKGQ010000305.1:0-3130 GCA_039798145.1 Bacteroidota bacterium | reverse complement strand
GTCCTGTATTCCATGTTACATTAGTATTAGGACTTGTTACTGCAAATGCTGTTGTTGTATTAATAACATTGACTTTCACTGTATCTTCTGGATGCATTATACCGCCGCCACCTATTCGGTTATCCCTTACAGTTATTCTGAATTTTAATGTACGTGCATATGAAGGTAGTAATTCTCCGATGGTAGTAACATTATTTACGATATCACTGATTTTTGGAAATGTTCTGCTTGGACTACTTACAGGAGAGAAAGGTCTGAAGATTGGTGCATCACCAACTGGCGCATTCCAGTTTCCTGTAGCTCCTAGATCGAATTCTTCCCAACAATACGTTAAGGCGTCTCCGTTAGCATCACTTCCTGTTGCTGTTAGTTCAAATGGAGTTTGAAAAGGAATAGAGTAGGTAAGTGCAGCCGGTGTTACGGTAGGAGGAGTGTTTCCTGTGATGGTTGTTGTTGGACAAGTGCTACCGCTTCCTGTAGTAATATAAGTTGTAATCTGATCAAAGCTTTTTGTGTGAAAATAAGGAATACTATTCGGCGCTAAATCGTTGGTGGCTGTGCATATTCCAGCATAAGCCATAATGGTAATACCGCTTCCTGGTTCATAAGCTGTAGTTGCTGTTCGGTTACCACTACATGATCCAGTTGATGAATTAAATGTATGTTGTGCTCCAAACTGATGACCCATTTCGTGTGCTACGTAATCAATATCAAAAGCATCTCCCACCGGACTACTTGAGCCTGTAACACCACCCGCTTTATTGGCAGTACAAGGAACACCCCACCACCAGTACTGAACACATGTCCAATATCGTAATTAGCTGAACCAATAATATTATTACAGGTTGTAATATTTTCCCCAAGCATTGTTGATCCATTCGTATTTGTAAAAGGATCGGTGGATGCATTAGTGTATATAAGTAAAGTGTCATTTGGAACTAAGGTTAATTTAACAGCTAATTCATCGGAATAAACTGCATTAACACGGTTCACAGAAGCCACCATTCCTGCTAATGCGCCTGCCTTTGTGCCTCCATAAAATGCGGCATATTCACCTGTACATGAAAGTGCTAATCGATAATTACGAAGTTGCGTTCCATGCGTTCTTTGGTTATTTGTCGTGTTATTAAATGTTCGAACTTCTTTTAAAAGGTCATCTGTTTCACAATTAAATCCTGTACTTCTATTAAAGTTTTTCTTTTCATAAAGTATGCAATTCTGTGTGTCAAAATTGTTTAAGGGGTCATAATAAAAAACACCATCTTGTGAGGTAATCATAATATGAAGTCCAATTGGTGATATACTCAAAGCAAGTTTCGCACTTGGATCATTAATCCCTTGACCTCTGTAAGTTTGAATTTCACTGAACACTTCATTTAAATCTGGATGCATTACGTAAACCTTCTTCACTTCAAAAACGATTTGCTTTTGATTGCTCACTGGTACATTCAAATACAAGGAGTTCTTGCTTTTGATGTTTTCGATGGGAGCTTTTAATAGTTCATTGAAAAGCAACGAATGATTATAGGTGATTCCTAAATATTCTTGAGGGTATGCATACCTTGAAGGAGCTGTAGCATATTGCTCATTAGTCCATAGGGAGAAAAAGTTTGCTGATTGCGCATTTGCAAATTGACAAATTAAGAATGATAAGAATAATAGAGAAGCCCTTTTTTTCATAACTGAAATAATACTTGATGCAATTTATAAAAAACGGGGTAAATAAAAAACCCTGTAGTGCATTCTACAGGGTTTTTTATTGAGGTATTAATTCAATTACTTGGTAACAACCATTCTTCTTGTGATTGTTTTTCCGTTGTAATTTAATGTGTACATATACATTCCTTCAGAAAGAGTTGCAGTATTAAAGTATACTGTGTGTAATCCAGCACCTTCGTTACCATCAACAAGTACCGCGATTGTTTGTCCTAATAGATCTGTAACGGTTAAGTTAACTTGACCAAATTCAGGGATAACAAAATCGATAGCTGTATTTGTCATTGATGGGTTAGGGTAGTTCTGGCTTAAACCGAAGTTATCAGCTGCAATTTCATTTACACCTAATGGAGTACATAAACCTAAGTCAGTGATACAAACATCATCAATTACCCATCCTTCATCAACTGCTGAATAATCAGAAGCAAACTTCCATCGAACAATCATTTGGGTATTTGCACCTGGATCTAATGTCTTTTCAGTCTTGAACCAGCTTGTTCTGTTTCCTGTAAATCCGAATACCGTTGGATTGCTAGGATTTAATGCAGTAACGTAAGTGTAGTTAGGACTTGCACCATATAATTGAATATTTGGTGTTCCAGCATAATCTACATTGTTCCAAGATTGACCATAGTCAACAGAGTAATCAACTCCACCACCATCAGCACCGTACTCCATTTTATAACGGTTCCAGAATTCTAATTTATAGCAGTGACCAGCTTCAACACGAACTAATGCAGAGAATAATCCAGCTGAATCAATGTTAGTATAATTGCTAGTTAAATCAGTTGCCCATGCCATAGAACCACTATGAGTTCCGCTTAATGTAGGTTTAGAAGGGTTACCCATTTGCCATGATTCATCGTAAGCATAAGAATCAGAGTTAGCAGTTACCCATTGGTTACCGCTTTCGAATCCTGTACAGTAAGGTAATTGACTTGTTGTTACTGAGTCGAACACTAATACATTAATGCAAACTGTATCATCTAATTGATAGTTGTCTGTTTGGTTGTTCGGATCGTAAGTATAAACACATACTTTGTGATATCCTGGTACGGCAATCCAGTTAGTGCTGAATGCATGTAATTTAGCACTATCAGTTGCTAAACCGCCGATCGCGCTATAATCAACGAAATCAGAACTTGCTACGTTACCATCGATAGATAATACAGCCATATGGTTGTTTACTGTATAAACTCCATTGTTCTTAATGTTACCAGAGAAATTAACTGGCTGACCAGGGAATAATAATTGATTTTGAACAGTAGTATTTACAATTGTTGGAGTTACTGATAATGGAATTGGCACAAATAACTCGAAGTTGTCAACTGAAACTCCGTCCATTGTCCCAAAGTTATTAATGAATACATAACGGAACTGAATTAAGTTCGGTAATGTACCACCGTTAGTCGCA
>JBDKGQ010000304.1:0-2749 GCA_039798145.1 Bacteroidota bacterium | reverse complement strand
AAATGCTAGTGTTATCAATGCTGATTATTCATTAAGCAGAAAGTCTACATTCTTAACCAATATTGTTTTCAATAAATACAGAAGCGAAACAGATATGTTGCGCTACATAAAACATTTAGAGAATAAAGATTTAGCATTAAATCATTCAATGATTGCGTTAGGCTCATGTACGATGAAATTAAATGCAACGAGTGAAATGATGCCTTTAAGCTGGCCTCTATGGAATAATATTCATCCGTTTGCTCCTTTAGATCAGACGCAAGGATATCAGCAAATCATCAGAGAACTTGAAAGTCATTTGTGTGATGTTACAGGATTCGATGCTATCTCATTGCAGCCTAATCAAGCAAAAGGCGAAGGACATCGTAATATTGTTTTAATTCCGCAAAGTGCGCATGGTACTAATCCAGCGTCAGCAGTAATGGCTGGTTGGAATGTAGTCGTTACTAAATGTGACGAGAACGGAAACGTTGACATTGCTGACTTGAAAGAGAAAGCTGAGAAGCATAAAGATAATTTAGCTGCTGTGATGGTTACTTACCCAAGTACACACGGTGTGTATGAAGAAGGTATCCGTGAGTTAACACAAATTATTCATGATAACGGCGGACAAGTTTATATGGATGGTGCTAACATGAATGCGCAGGTTGGATTAACAAGTCCAGGAATGATTGGTGCTGATGTTTGCCATTTGAATTTACATAAGACATTCGCAATCCCTCATGGTGGCGGTGGTCCTGGAATGGGTCCTATTGGTGTGAGAAGTCATTTAGCTCCTTATCTTTCAAATCATGCTGTTATCAATATCAGTAAAGAGCGTATAGGCACAGCAGTTAGTGCAGCTCCTTGGGGAAGTGCATTGATCTTGCTTATCTCTTACGGATATATTAAAATGTTAGGTAGTAAAGGTGTTACTGATGCAACTAAGTATGCAATTCTTAATGCCAACTATATGAAGACTCGTTTAGAGGGGCATTATCCGATTTTATACAAAGGTACTCACGGACATTGCGCGCATGAGATGATTTTAGATTGTCGTGCGTTTAAGCAGTCTGCAGGAATAGAAGCTGGTGATATTGCTAAGCGTTTGATGGATTATGGTTTCCATGCTCCAACAGTAGCATTCCCGGTAGCAGGAACATTAATGGTTGAGCCTACAGAAAGTGAATCGAAAGAAGAGTTAGATCGTTTCTGTGATGCCATGATTTCTATTCGTGAAGAAATTCGTGCTTTAGAAAATGGCGAAGGCGATAAGCATAACAATGTTTTGGTGAATGCGCCACATACAGCAGAAGAATTAACAGCGGATAATTGGAGCTATCCTTACTCTAGAAAGCAAGCAGCATATCCAGCAACTTGGTTATCGGCGAATAAATTCTGGCCTACAGTTAAACGAGTAGATAATGCATACGGTGATCGTAATCTCGTTTGTACTTGTCCTGATATAAGTTCATACGAAGAAGCAATTGCTTAATATACTAAGCCGGTTGTAAATCAATCGGCTTTTTTATTTAATCGATGAACTATCTAGCACACCTTTATTTGAGTGGAAACAATCATGAAATAATGATTGGGAATTTTATTGCCGATCATGTAAAGGGAAAACAGATAGAGCTTTTTGATGAGGAGATTGTAAAAGGAATTAAACTACATCGGTTGATAGATGAATTTACGGATACGCATAAAGTGGTAGAGCAAAGTAAAATTAGGTTGCGAAGTGAATTTGGAAAATATTCTCCCGTTATTGTTGATGTTTTTTATGATCATTATTTAGCAATAAAGTGGGAGCAATATCATCATGAAGAATTATCGCTTTACGCTGATAACTTTTATACGTTATTAAATAATAATCAGCATCGATTGCCCATTAGAACGCAGCAGATGATTCAATATATGATTCCTCAAAATTGGTTGTTGAATTATAAAACAATTGCAGGAATAAATAAGACACTTACTGGAATGTCGAAGAGAACAAAGTTCGAATCAAAAATGGATGGAGCCGCTATTTATCTAGATCGATACTACTCTGAATTTGAAAATGAATTTAATGAGTACTTCGAGGAACTGCGCACCTATGTGAGTGTAGTAGGAGGAGAGGTGCTTAGATAATTATACGCTTAAATAAATTTTTAACTATTAAAATTATTGGTAGTCAATCAGCAAATGGAACAAGTATTTGTACAAGATAAAATCTTTGATAAAATTGATGAACTAGTAAAAGGTGAATACGATAGCTGTACATTCAAAAATTGTAATTTTTCAAATACGGATTTATCGCAATTCGCTTTTACAGATTGTACTTTTAATTCGTGTGATTTAAGTTTAGCAAAATTGAACAAGACGACTTTTAGAGATGTGCAATTTAAAGATTGTAAAATGCTAGGACTTCGTTTTGATACTTGTAACGACTTTGGACTATCGTTTAGTTTTACGAATTGTCAACTTAATCACTCGTCGTTTTATAAATCATATATTGTAAAAACAGTTTTCAAAGATTCTCAATTACAAGATGTAGATTTTGCCGAGGCAGATTTAACGGCAGCGATTTTTGATAATTGCAATTTGCTACAGGCAATTTTTGATCGTACTATACTCGAAAAAGCTGACCTACGAACATCTTATAATTATTTTATTGACCCAGAGGTTAATCAAATCAGGAAAGCTAGGTTTACGGTTGATGGTTTAGTTGGACTATTGGCTAAATACGATATCATAATTGAAAAATAACTACATGTACCTTATTCAAATT
>JBDKGQ010000303.1:0-2656 GCA_039798145.1 Bacteroidota bacterium | reverse complement strand
GCATAACTTAAATTGAAATACAAATCAGCATTCACGTTACCACCCTTATTGAATAACCATTCACGAGAGGTTCTTTTAAAATCAAGCGGTGCATTAGTAGGTAAATAGCTTGTCGAAACTCCGGATGAATCATTATGACCATAAACAGCATAATCAAATTTCTTTGAACCTATGGATGCAATAATATTTAATCCATTTGTTGTAGTGCTATAGTTATATAAGGAAGGATCTTTACCAAACCAAACCCCATTCACATCATTCATTAAATACATTGCCTCATTACCTACCGCAGCATATGACAGAGCCCAAGAATAATAAGCTGCCGATGAATTTAACGTACCATCGCTACCGTTACCTGTTAAATCAGGTAATGTAGTTCCAGTAGTTTGATTAAAATCCCAATAACCTACTAAACCAATTTCATTTACTTGCAAATGTTTATGCATAGTCGATTTAATTTCATCCGACGTACGAACTACACTCCATAAACGGACTTCATCAATATTTCCGAAGCTTTGAAAGTTTGTTAAATCCCAAGGAGCAATTCCAATTACAAAAGGATTCGAACTCGAAGCAATTGCATTTCCTGTTAGTGGTAATCCACCAACTTGCACACCATTGATGTAACATAGCATTTGCCCACCAGAACCAAACGTTGTTGCAAAATGTACCCACGCTGAATCAATTGGAGAAGAACCTGCTTGAATAGTATTCACACCTGGATTCCAGATTTCCGAGTAATTCTGTCCTAATTGAACAGCCATCAAATAACCATTATCAAATGCAGGAGTTACCTTACCCATGATCTTCTGATTCCAGGTTGAATTATACATTCTTACCCACACTTCCATGGTTAACTCATTACCTGTATTTAAAACATTATTGGTTCCGCAGTTAAAATAAACTGGTGGCTTAGTACCCGCATTCCAAGAGGGATAATCGATATAAAAACTATTTCCCGCAGTTGTTTGTGCTTGCAAGAAAGCAGTTGTTAGTAATGCCGTAGCCGTTAGTAGTAATCTTTTTAATTTCATAATTGGTTAGTTTACATCCCACCATACTTTGGTAGTTGGTATATCAGGACCTTGTTGAATAATAGCTTGGTTATAGTTGGCACCATTTAAACTCGCCTCTTTTGCAGGATAGGTTAAACGGTTTGGAAAATTAGTTAAATTGATTGAATTATTGGAATAGTCCGTTAACACAGGATATCCCGTTCGACGATATTCACTATAGCTCTCTAATCCGTTTTGAAATGCATATGAAATATACTTCTGCGTAATGATTCCCTCCAACGTTACAGGCTGACAAACGGTAAGGTAATTTGCAATTTGCGTACTTGTGATAGAACTGTTAGGATACGACTGCATACTTAAATTAATTCCATCAAAATAGTATTGCTGCGGACTGCCTAACGACCACCAGCCATTTAGCGCAGCTTCTGACAATAAGAAATTAACCTCTGCCGCCGACATTAATACTCCCGGTGCATCTTGACGTAAGAACCAAGTTCCAATCTTGGATACATCACTTCCATCGCTATTATAGTTATTCCAGATGGATGATCCCGAAGGAACTAAATTAGGGACTCCTTCATAATCAGGAAATCCGATTATCATCGACTCTGTTGTGTATTGCGCAAATACTTTTAATCTCGGATCACTTGTAAGTTTCAAATAGTCAATTAGAAATTTACTTGGATAAGTTCTTCCACCACTTTGACCGCTGTTGATTAAATCAAACAATGGATTTCTTATCTCACCATTGTAAGGGAAATAAGCGTTATCTGCATTGGTTAGTAAGAGTGGCTGTCCTACGAGTTCTGTTAACACCTGCTGCGTTAGTTGTGGCTGCACGTTGGATATACGCATCGCTAATCGTAATTGTAATGAATTCGCAAACTGCTGCCATTTAATTACTGAGCCTTTAAAAATGGGATCACTATTCCCACCGAATGTAGGTTTTGAAACATCTAATAATGCTGATGCATTCTTTAACTGATTAATCAAAGCTGGATAAATCGTAGATTGTTTATCGTAAGACGGAGATAAATTCAAGCTCTTACCATTCAATGCTTGTGAATAAGGGATATCTCCGAATGCATCTGTTAGCTGCGAGAATAAATAACACTCCCAAATTTTAGCGATTGCATTTTTATTTATCAGATAGGTATTCCCGTTAGTAAGATTTTGAACCTCGCGAGCATTAATCAAACCCTGCGCATAGACTTCATTCCACCAAGCATCTTTTCCATCGTTGCTATCGTATTCTTTACCTGCATCTACTCCACCCAACGTTGCGAAATACATATTCCAATTCATGATTGTCCAGTAATTGAAATTAGCCATGATTGTCCAGTAATTGAAATTAGCGTTGGTAATATAACTTCCCATTCCTTTTACAACTGAATACGTAAATAGATAATCGGGATTTGTATTCGTAGGGGCATTCGGATTGACATTCAAATCATCCATTGAATCCTTGCAAGCAAATGGAATAACCATTACCAAACACAAGAATAAAGTTGCAATTCGTTTTGTAGTTATCTGCTTCATATTACAAGGCCACTTTAATGTTAAATCCAATACTTCTTCGTGTAGGCCATGAATAAATCTCGTATCCTTGTCCGTTACCGTTAGTATAGGATGACTCTGGA